>JASHSY010000333.1 GCA_030040825.1 Xanthobacteraceae bacterium | reverse complement strand
TTCCGGCGGTGCGCCTGCCGATTCGCGGCCGAACAGTAAAACGTCGTCCGCCCGATAGCCGTGGTCCAGATAGGAGAGGGGCGCAGCGGTAGTGAACAGCACCAGCCGGTGGGCGCCGGTGCTGCGCCACGTCTCGAAATCCGTCCATGAGCGGTGTCGCACGATGACAACGGCATCGAGATAATCCATGCCGGCGCGGCGGAAGGCGCGGTCGCTCGTTGGGAATCCGGCCGGCTCGATGATATGCGCCTCTATGCCGAGGCATGCGCATAGCCGCAGGATTGTGCCGGTATTTTGCGGAATATCGGGTTGGTAGAGGGCAATGCGCATCGGTGCAATTTCTGTCGTGCGGTGGGCAAAATCAGTATTCGGGGTTCGATTTTTTGGCACTCTTGCACTTGCCCGGTAGGGGTGCCAATAAAACGCGCCGGATTGCGTCGCCTATGACCTCCCCCAGGTCGGAGGCGACCGGCCTTTCCGCCATATGGGCCTCGCGCGGGCGGTTCGCATTACGGATCGAGCGGCCGGTTAGACAGTTGAGGATGGTACGGGTGACAGCAATCTCCGCAGCTTAGCCTTCGCGCGGCGGTTTTTCTTACATTGCGGATACACTGCATAAGGTTCGATCATCATGAGCGAGCATAGTGCCTACAGGCCGCAAAGCGCTTTCATGCAATGGCTGGAGCGCCGGCTGCCGATCGCTGGCCTCGTCCATTCCTCCTTCATTGTCTATCCGACGCCGCGCAACCTGAACTATTGGTGGACGTTCGGCGGCATCCTTTCTTTCATGCTGGGGGTGCAGATCATCACCGGCATTGTGCTGGCGATGCACTACACGCCGCATGTCGATTACGCCTTCAATTCCGTCGAATCGATCATGCGTGACGTCAATTACGGCTGGCTCTTACGCTATCTGCACGCCAACGGCGCCTCGTTCTTCTTCATCGCGGTCTACGCCCATATCATCCGGGGCATGTATTACGGCTCCTACAAAGAGCCGCGCGAGGTGTTGTGGATTCTCGGCGTCATCCTGTTTCTGCTGATGATCGTCACCGGCTTCATGGGCTATGTGCTGCCGTGGGGCCAGATGAGCTTCTGGGCGGCGACCGTCATCACCAATTTGTTTTCGGCGTTTCCCGTCGTCGGCGATCCGGTCGTGACCTGGCTGTGGGGCGGCTATGCGGTCGGTAATCCGACGCTCAACCGTTTCTATTCGCTGCACTATCTGTTGCCATTCATCATCGCCGGCGTGGTGGTGCTGCACATCTGGGCGCTGCATATGGTCGGGCAGAACAATCCGACCGGCGTCGAGCCCAAGACGCCCAAGGACACGGTTGCTTTTACGCCTTATGCGACTGTGAAGGACGCGTTCTTCATCGCCGTGTTCTGCCTGTTCTACGCCTGGTTCGTATTCTACATCCCGAATTATCTCGGCCATTCCGACAATTACATCATGGCAAATCCGGGCCAGACGCCGACCCACATCGTGCCGGAATGGTACTATCTGCCATTTTACGCCATCCTACGCGCGATCCCCAGCAAGCTGCTTGGCGTCTGCGCGCTGCTCGCGTCGATCTTGTTGCTCGCCTTCCTGCCATGGCTCGATACCTCGCGCGTTCGTTCCGCAAATTATCGCCCGCTGTTCCGCCAGTTTCTGATCGTCTGGTTCCTGGTGGTGATCGGGCTCGGTTATCTCGGCTCGCAGCCGCCCGAGGGCGGCTACGTGATCGCCGCGCGCGTCCTCACCGCGTATTATTTCATCTTCCTGTTGATCATTCTGCCGCTGCTCGGATTGTTCGAGAAAACCAAGCCGCTGCCGAACTCGATTTCGGAGGCAGTGTTGCGCGAAGGCTTGCCCGCCGGCGCTTCGGCGCCGCCGCCTGGCGGCGCGCGCGGTTAAGGGGGCGGTGATGAACCACACTCGCGGCATCGTTCTCGCTTTCGGTCTGGCAGTTTCACTGTCGGCGCTCGGCGCGCGCGCGGCTCTCGCGCAGGAGCAGGAAATTCCGCCCAAGCAGCATTGGTCATTTGCCGGCCCGTTCGGTCTTTACGATCCGGCACAGCTTCAGCGCGGCTTCAAGATTTACAAGGAGGTCTGCTCGAACTGCCACAGCATCAAGCTGTTGGCTTTCCGCAATCTCGCCGATCCCGGCGGGCCCGGTTTCACCGAGGCGCAGGCGGCGGCGATCGCGGCCGGCTATCAGATCACCGACGGCCCGAACGACCAAGGCGAGATGTTTCAGCGGTCTGGCAAGCTTGCCGATCATTTCCCGCCGCCATTCCCGAACGATCAGGCAGCGCGCGCCGCACTGGGCGGCAAGCTGCCGCCGGATATGTCTGTGCTCGCCAAGGCGCGCAGCGTCGAGCGCGGCTTCCCCTGGTTCATCTTCGATGCGTTTACCCAATACCAGGAGGATGGCCCCGACTATATCCACGCTATCCTCAACGGCTACGAGGATCACCCGCCGGCCGGCGTAACACTGCCGCCAGGCGCGGAATACAACAAATATTTCCCCGGCCATGCCATCGGCATGCCTAAACCCCTGAACGACGGGCAGGTTCAATATACCGACGGCACGCCGATGACCGTCGATCAATACGGCCGCGACGTTGCGGCCTTCCTGATGTGGGTGGCGGAGCCGACACTCGACGCGCGCAAGCGCCTCGGTTTCCAGGTATTCGTTTTCCTGATCGTGCTGAGCGGGCTTCTTTACTTCACCAAGCGAATGGTTTGGTACGAGGTCAAGCATCAATCCTAGCTGCTTGAGCCGCGCCGGCCGAATGCTCGCGGAGCCAATTCAAGCCAGGATACTGCGTGCGGACGACACGACTTTGTTTTGGTCGTGAGTTGCCAGTTTGCCGGCGCGTCTGAGAATCAGATTATTTGGCAACGTGAACAGCTTCCATCGGACGACGCACGGCCGATTGAGTCCGGCTGGCTTCCAATCGTCGATCGTGATGTCGCTCGGCCATTTTGATCCGGCCGCCGTGGTAATCATTGCGCAGATCGAGTGACCCTGCGAACCATTGAAGGTCGTGTGCGAGAGGATCAGCGATGGTCTGCGTTTCTCGGCCGCCAGATCGACGAAAGGAAATGGCACGACGACCACGTCGCCGAAGTCACAGATCACGAAACGCCTCTTCGTCCTCCGGCGAATTCCACTCCGTGAGCGTGTTGGTCAAAGCATCCAGATAGGCGTCGGCCGTTCGCACTTCGCGAATGTCAACATACTCGCCACGCCGCGACTGAAAGCTCTTCCAGATTTCCTTCATCGGCCCGATCGGCTTTATTCCCGGAGTAGGGCGGCCATCTCCTCCATCACGCATTTTTTCCCATCGGCCGACGATGTCGCCGACTTCAAGTTCGATGACTTCGCCGGCCGCGAGCGAGAGGATACGGTCCTTGAGAACTTTGCTCCCCTCAATATGGGCGGCCCAAATGGTATCGTCCCGAATCGCTATGGATGCCATGCCTCAAACCCCAAGATTTACTGCACAATATGGGTGGGGTTGGGGTGGGGTCAAGTACGACTCTGGCATCGTCCCCAAGTGCCCAAGTTTCCGGCGCGAATCCTTAGCGCTGCCGCCGAGACCCCCTGTGCTAGAGAAGTGTTGCAAGGAACGAGATGGGGCTTCCGATCATGGCAACGCTTTCGTTGGAGGGGGATCTCAAGGCCGCGATCCGCAACATCCCGGATTATCCGAAGCCGGGCATTATGTTTCGCGACATCACCACGCTTTTGGGCAATGCGCGGGCGTTCCGCCGCGCGGTCGATGAACTGGTGCAGCCGTGGGCCGGCAGCAAGATCGACAAGGTGGCCGGTATCGAAGCACGCGGGTTTATCCTTGGCGGCGCAGTCGCGCATCAGGTTTCGGCCGGTTTCGTCCCGATCCGCAAGAAGGGCAAGCTGCCGTTCAAGCGCGTGAGCATCGGCTATTCGCTGGAATACGGCATCGACGAGATGGAGATGCACGAGGACGCAGTGCTCAAGGGCGAGCGCGTCATTTTGGTCGACGATCTGGTGGCGACCGGCGGCACGGCGGAGGCGGCTTGCAAGCTGCTCATGCAGATTGGCGCGGAGATCCTTGCCGCCTGTTTCATCATCGACCTGCCGGAACTTGGCGGCGCGGAAAAGATCAGGACGCTCGGCGTGCCGGTACGCACGCTGGTCAGCTTCGAAGGCCACTAGGGCGCGTCACGGACGACGGTTTAACCGATATCCGCCCTGCGCCGTAAGCAGACGCTAAGCGAAAATGCCAGGTTGCCGTGAAGTGCCAACTTCGTCGCAGCCTTCGCGTTCATGGTAGTTTTGCGCCACGTTTATTTGCGCCACGTTTAGATGTGACGATCATGACCACGATCGCGCTTTGTAATGTTTCCTGTAGTGCGTCCTGTCATGTTGAGTGTAATGCGCCCGATCGTGTCGGGCGAAACATTGATCGCCGACCCTTGCCGCCTCGGGACCATAGTTAGCGATGGCGTACCGTCTGGCGGCGGCGTATCCGTAGCGTGCCACGGCTTGTTTAACTTGCTGGCATTGGCTCGGACTGGGAGCTTGGGCGAAGGCGTAGTCTGTCATCAGCAAAATTGCACCAGTTAGAAGTAAGAACCTCAGCATCGCTACGTCCCTGTTGGTTCAGTTATTCGCGGCTGTGCCTCACCCCGGGGCTTCCGCTTGTCAATGCAGAACCGGTTCGGAACGTTCCAACAGCGGCTCGACCTCAAACCCCGGCTTAGCCCCAGACGCAGCCAGCTGAGGCGACCGCAGTAATGGTTATTTGCACCGCTGACGGAAACCGCCCTCAGTTTCTGACGCGGCGATTCCATTCCTGAAACTGAGCGTACAGTCTCTCCAGCTCATCCTGAGACAGATTGGGGTGGCCCTGTTGCGCCATGAACCCCCTGAAGCTGGCCAGCGTTGCTTCCTTGGCGGCGTTGGCCTTCCAATTATCGATCCAATCCTGAGCGGCTTTGAACCTCGTCCATCCCGGTATCGTCGCGGTAATACTCGCTTCCTTCCATTTCGGGTGACGCGGTGGTTTGCGGAATTCGTCGAATTTCGAAAAGAAGGCGTTCACGAAATTCGCTACGCGATGATAGCGCTCGGTTTTTTCCGGCCAGTTGAAGGTCACCAGCAGGTCGCTGGCCGCGATTGTGTCGATCGTCTCGCCCGGCGCCAGCATGTTCGGATAATCATCGCTTGACAGCGTCGTCGGTAAATAAAGGTCCTGAAGCCGGCTGTCATAGGGGACCGATACCAGATGCAGTCGACGATCCTCGTTTTTGACCGCGCGCAGAAGCCCAAACACCTTACCGGTGCTGCCGATATAAGCGTCTGCTTGGCCGTCCACGATTTTCTGGATGGCCGCGGCATCGTCGGTCCAATAATCGAATGTGGCATTCATGTTTAGCCGATTGAAAATTACCTTGGCCGCATAATATCCGACGTCCGTCGAGGCAACGATGCGCTTTCCCGCAAGATCGAAAATCGAATGGACAGACGACGGCGCAACAACGTGAATCTCATTGTTGTAGAGCTTGGCGATGTAGCGCAGCTGCGAAGTAATGTCCGGAATCTTGTATTGCAACCGATAAAATTCCGGCACGTCGGCGACCACAACGCCCATGTCGATGGCTTTGAGAGCGAGAACGTCGATTACGTTGTGCACCGGTCCCTTGCCGAGGACCGTAAGCACGCGGACATCATTACTGTCCAGCACGCGCGCCATGTCGGAGCCGAACGCAGACGTAGCACCGCCGGCCGGCGCAGTGATAACTGTCACTGTGCCAGCATTCATGGCGTCGTGATTGGGCAGCTTCCAAACGTCATTGGGGCCCGGGACGCCGGGAGGCGGGGTTTGCGCCGCCGCATTGTTCAAGAGCAGAGCGCCGGTAGCGGTGGCAAATGTAAGCGCGATCAAAAACTTCATATCACTCCCCCTGTGCTCGGCCGGCTTCACTGGGCCGATGTGGCCGCGAGTTGCTGAAGGCGTCGTGAGGCGTCAGTCGACCCGAGTTGGGCAGCGCGCTCATACCAAAGACGCGCTTGCGGAACGTCAGGCGCACCGTCCCGCATACCGAGGGCCTTGAGCACATTCGGATCGAATGTGCCGGCGAGCGAGAATGCGGCGCGGACGTCGCCTGCCTCCGCGGCTCGTCGCAATAGCAGCCGCGCGGAAGACAGATCACCCGATTGGATGAAACCGGCGGCCCGTTGAAGCATGGCGTCCAATTCGCCTGGCCCGATATGCCTGCTCACGAAATTTGCCGCCTCGGCCGGCGAATGCGTTTCACGAGCGGGCGCAGCCGCCGTCGGCGCGACGGAAGTGAAAGTGGCGACAGGAAGTGCGCCTTGCTCCTTCACAGCTGGTGTCGCTTCAGCCCTGGTTTGCCGAACGACGGATTGCTGCTCGATAGCGGGCGGTTGCCCTACCTTCGCCGCGAATTGGCTGCGCGCATGCAGCAATGCGGCGACGTGCATTCTGCTGGCTTGGACCGGCGGTTGCGGCTCAGTCGGCTCGCGCGCGCCGATGTTAGGAAAACTCGCGCCGATAACTGTGCTGCCGAGAAAAAGTTTTATGGCCGGGGTCGACACCACGAGCCAGGCGACCATCGTGGCAAGCGCCAGGAACCCGCCGACCCGTAACGTCATCATCCAGATATTATGCTCGCCCGCTGTTGGCGGCGGTTCACGTATCCATTCCGGATCGAGCGTCGAACGGCGGTGGAGTTCCGGAAGCGGCGGATCGCCGCTGAACTCAGGGGCGTCGTCGAGATCGCATGGCTCGTGCAAATCTGCCGGCGCCTCGAAGCTGGATTCGCCCGGATTATCGTCCAAATTCCTGCCGTGCTCGCGTACGTGCGGAGGCGCGTACATAAGAGCAGGGTCAATATCCTTCAGGTGATGCATCGGAGCACTCATTATCCCCTCCCGTGTTTCACGGTGCTCTACTGCGCAGCGGTATTTGGCCTCCTCTTCTCCGAAGCGCTGCGCGCGTCACAAAGACTGTCCAGCCCGAACATTGTGGTGGACAGGTAGCCGCCGCGACTTTCAGATCGATTGAATGACAGGTTCGGCTTATGGCCGCCGAGGTCGTTGCGCGAATTAAGCGGTGGTCCCCCGGCGTTTCTAACGCGAGCCACGGCGCTATCGGCAACAGAGATTTGAGAAAAGGCTGCGGTCGGCAGTACCCCGACCAATACGCAGATCACCGGAAATGGCCAATACGGCCACCGCAAGGCCCCCCTCATCGTCTCCCCCACGCTAACGCGCACTACGCTACAAACACCGACACTTGAGCGACGCGCGAGACCCCGATTTATTTTCGACAAAGCCAGCCGAAGAAGCGATACGTGGGGCTCGCGCACACCGAGGGCTATGCTCTCGAACCAACTGGGCCGCTCTGTGATGGCGCCATGATTATTTCGTGGCGCTTCGCCACAATCCTCGGCGCGCGCGTTCACATTTCGGCAAAGCAATGTGGCCGACGACGGAATGCGAGAGCATCCACTTTGTTGAAATATTCCAAACGCTTTTGCGAATTTCGAGGGCAGGCCGTCGTTCAACGATCGTGCGGCAGGTCGGTCAATTTCCGAGGCGGCGCCATGCCGGCAGTACCGCGTGCCTATTCGCCGTGCAGCTATCTCGCCTTGTGCAGGCCTATAAACCGCAGAGTTCGTTGCGCCGTGCTTGCCGAGAGCTTCGCATAATCCGCTTGAGCAACCTCAAGAATATTCGTTGCGGCAGCGTGCTTGTCCAGTCTCGCGCGTAGGAAGCGGCTTACGCCGCCTTTGCCTGGATCGGCTGCCGCACAAATTCGAGCGCCGCGTCATTCACCGCGCCGTAGCGCAGCGTGAGTAGGTCCCGCAGATAGTTCTGGTAGAGCCGCCACGGACGCTTTGAGCCCTGACGCGGGAGCCGGTCGCGCGCGCGCTGAAAGTAGCCGGAGGAGAAATCGACAAACGGTTCGGCTTTGACCGACGGATCGCGCTGGCGGGGCACGCACCAAGCATAGCCGCGCTTGTCCATGTAATCGATTAGCCGCGCGACATAGGCGCAGGTCAGATCGCTCTTTAACGTCCATGAGGCGTTGGTATAGCCGAACACGGCGGCGAAGTTCGGCACGTCACTGAACATGACGCCCTTGAAGTTCATCGTCTCGGGGAGTCTCGCCGGCTTACCGTCGATCGTGGCTTCAATGCCGCCGAGCAATTGCAAATTAAGACCGGTGGCGGTGATGACGATATCGGCTTTGAGTTCGTCACCCGAGTGCAAGCGAATACCTTCGGGCGTAAACGTCGCGATCGTATCGGTCACCACGTCGGCTTTTCCGGTCTTGATCGCCCGAAAGAAATCGGCATCGGGTGCGATGCAAAGACGTTGGTCCCAGGGATTATAGCGCGGGGTGAAATGCGTCTCGACGTCATAATCGGCGCCGAGCTGCTGGCGTGCTTGATTGACGATCCAGCGCTTGACCGCCTCCGGTTTGCGGCGGGCTCGACCGAAAACATAAATGCCGAATAGTACGAAGTACCAGCGCGCGATCGCGTAAGCGACGCGGATCGGCAGATGTCGGCGAAGCCAGGAGGCAAGGGCGTTGCGTGTCGGCAGCGCGACGACGTAAGTCGGCGAACGCTGCAGCATGGTCACATGCGCGGCGGTCTTGGCGATGGCGGGGATGATGGTAACCGCGGTTGCGCCGCTGCCGATCACTACCACGCGCTTGCCGGCGTAATCGAGATCCTCGGGCCATTGCTGCGGATGCACGACCCGGCCGCGAAACGAGTCGATGCCGGCAAATTTCGGCGTATAGCCGGCGGCATAGTCGTAATAGCCGGTGCAACCGAATAGGAAATTGCAAGTGACGGTCAGCGGCTCGCGCGCCTCGCCGCGTTCGACCTGGAGCGTCCATAGGGCATCGGCGGATGACCAGGAGGCGCGCGTCACGCGATGCCGAAAACGGATCTTGCGGTCGATGCCGTAGGTTTCAGCCGTCTCGCGGATATAAGTGCGGATTGCGCCGCCTTCGGCGATGGCCGCTTCGGATTGCCAAGGCCGGAACGAATAACCGAACGTGTACATGTCGGAATCGGAGCGGATGCCTGGATAGCGAAATAAATCCCAGGTGCCGCCGATCGCATCGCGCGCCTCGAATATCGCGTAGGACTTGTTGGGACAATAAGTCTGGAGGTGATAGCCGGCGTCGATACCGGAAAGGCCGGCGCCGACGACGACAACATCGACGTGTTCCACACTCACGTGCAGACCAGTGGAGCGGATTTGACATTCGCTATCCACCTGGCGGCAAACTTGTGAAGCGAATGTCAAATCCAAAGCTCCACTAAGACTTAATACTTGCTGGTGGTCCTTCTAACATTCGCATGAGAGGGTGCCAAATACGGGTGCGAATGTTAGAATTAAACCACTAGCGCCGTTGCTGGGCGGGACGCACCGCTTATCGCCACGCGCTGTGCCATGCGGGCAATGAATTGGGCACACCGGTCGGCTGAGCTGATCGGGATCATGTGCCCGGCGCCTTCGATGAGCTCACAATCGGCGACGGGGAGTTTTGCCGTCAAAGCCTTCAGGTGCTCGGCCGGATTGAGAATGCGATCCTCGGCGCCGTACAGAACGCCAACGGGCACCCTGATGCCGCTATAGCCGGCGGTTAAGTCCGCCTGCTCCTGATGGACCGCCATAAAATCGTGGCACGCGTTGACGAAGCTGCGCGGTCTTAAATTCAACATTCCGCGCCCGCGGGTCGCGTAGTCGCGCGGCGCCGATTGCGGGCCAAACGCGGCGGCCAATACGACCGCGCGGTTCCTGATCGACAGGGGAATTGCGATCGTCCAGGCGAGCAGCCATCGGGCAAACGGGGACGGTATTTCAAGTCCGCGAAATATCGCCGGTGTATGTTCCGGCTTATGGGTTAACGGCGCGAGCAGCGCCAAGCCGGCCGCCTGCTCCGGATGATTGACTGCAAGCGAGAGCGCGATTGCTCCGCCCAATGAATGACCGACGATAAGCGGCCGGGTTAAATCAAGCGCCGTAATGAATCGCGAGATCGTTTGTGCTTGCGCGGCGATGGTCGCCGACGCATTTGGCGGCCGCGTGGAATAGCCACAGCCCGGCCGATCAAGGATCACCACCCGGTGATCTTTGATCAGCAAGTCGCGTAACGAGTAAATAAAGTGGCCGTGCTGGCCGGCAAGCCCATGAATCATGACCACCACAGGGCCGGAGCCTTCGTCGATGTAGTGGAGGTCGGCGCCGTCGATTTCGATGAATTGGCCCAACGGCGGCAAACGTTTCTCGATTGCGCGCGCGGTCAAGGCGGTAAAGGCTGCGAGACCGGCCATTGCCAGCACGAACAGCACAGCGGCGATACCGAGGGCCCAGACCAACACGGTCATTTCTTGAGCTTTCCGCTTCTGAGCAGTTTCCAATAACTGACCGGCAACAGCCGTTCGATCAAGGCTATTTTTTTAGCATCGGAGCCGACCAGCACGCGAGCTTTGCGGTTTTCCACGCCGTTGACGATGATTTCGCCTGCGGTCTCGGGCGGCATGGTAAGAAATGACTCGAATGATTTGCGTTTTTCCTCATCCTCTTCGGGCGAATTACTTTTCGGCAGCCGGGCGTTGCGAACGATCGAAGTGGCAACGCCGCCCGGATACACCACGGTGACGCCGATGCGGGTTTTCCGTAGCTCATTGCGTAGCGAATCCGAAAAACCCCGCACAGCAAACTTGCTGGCCGAATAGGCGGTATGGCCCGGCGGGGCGATGATCCCGAATATGCTGGCCAGGTTGACGATGCGCGCTTCCTCGCTCTTGTGCAGCAACGGCAGGAAGGCGCGCGTCATCCACACCACGCCCCAGAAGTTGATGTCGATCAGCCATTCGAAATCGGCTTCGTCGACTTGCTCGAAGGTCCCGGCCAATGCCACGCCGGCGTTGTTGACTAGAATGTCGACGCCCGGGTGTTCGGCCATTACGCGATCGGGAAATTTGGCTACAGCGAGGCGGTCCGCCACATCGAGATGATGCCGGCTCACTTGAGCGCGTGCGCCAATTTCTGCGGCCGTGCGCGCGAGCGCTGCATCGTCGATGTCGGCGAGCGCGAGATGGCAGCCGCGGCGGGCAAGCGCCAAGGCGATCCCCCGACCGATCCCGCCGGCAGCGCCGGTTATGACGGCGGTGCGGCCTTGAAGCGTCAGCACTCTCGAGATCCCTGCGTTTTGGCAGGCTTAAGAAAAGATTTCAGCGCCGCCTACAGTTCGAAGTCAAGTTGCCGACGGCCGTCCAAGATCGGAGCAAGCGCTGAAATTTGTCGCCAAGCGGTTTTCGAATTGGAAAGCATGTCACGGTCGCGGCGTGTCGCACCCGGCTTATCGCTGCAGTTTTTGCGCCCTGGCCGCGCGGGCTCATGCAAATTGTTGTTGTTTGCCGGCAGCTCGGCGATGGAGCGGCGCGCAGGGTTTACGAGCGGTGAAATGTTTTATTCGGCTGAGATTAAACAGAATTTTCAGGGGTCCTCCATAAAACCTATCACACGACGAAAACAAGCTCCATTTCAGGGCGGTAAATACGATGCGTGTAGCTCAATTATCGTGGACCGAGACCGCAGGCTGGGCAGTTGCTCCCGGCCAGCGGACAAAAGCGGACCTTGTTTTCTTCTTTGGTAGACGCAAGACACTCGCTTGCGGTGCGCGCTATGAAGAATTGCGCGCAATGTATCCTGACGCGCACATCGTCGGGTGTAGCACCGGCGGACAAATTCGCAATCAGGATGTTACCGACGAGGAAGTCACCGCGGCCGCCATCCGTTTCGATGCAACCCATTTGCGGGTCGCTTGCGAGCCGTCGCCGTCGCCGGATCGTTCGCGCGCTTGCGGCGAGGCGATCGGCCAGGCGCTCACGGCGTCGGATTTGGTCGGCGTGTTCGTCCTTTCCGACGGGTTGAACGTCAACGGCAGCGAGCTTGTTGCCGGTATTATCAGCGCGGTCGGCAAGCATGTATCGGTTACCGGCGGATTGGCCGGCGACGGCGCCGAATTTCGGGAAACGCTGGTCGGAGCGAACGGCCCGCCGCGCAAACAAACGGTCGCTGCGGTCGGCTTTTACGGCAAGTCGGTCCGTATCGGCTACGGCAGCGCCGGCGGCTGGGACGCGCTTTGGCCGCTTCGCCAGATCACCCGCTCCAAGAACAATGTGCTTTTCGAGTTGGACGGCGAGCCGGCGCTTGATCTCTACGAGCGTTATATCGGCAAGGAAGAGGCTCGCGGCCTGCCCGGCTCCGGGCTTTTGTTCCCGTTGCGCATCTTCCATCCGGAACGGCCGGACCACGACATCATCCGCACTATTCTCGCGGTCGACCACACGGCGAGATCGATGACGTTCGCAGGCGATGTGCCCGAGGGTTGGACGGCGCACCTGATGCGCGGGAATTTCGACCGGTTGGCTGCCGGCGCCGCACAAGCGGCGCGGCAGGCCGTCGATGGCGGCGGAGCAAATGGCGCCGGCGATCAGCTTGCCATCCTAGTGAGTTGCATCGGGCGTCGCCTGCTGATGGGCCAGCATACGGCCGATGAGCTTGAAGCCGCGAGTGCCGAGCTCGGTCCAAAAGTGCCGCAGCTTGGCTTCTACTCCTACGGGGAAATCTCGCCGCACCGCGTATCCGGTGTCTGCGAATTGCACAACCAGACAATGACCGTCACCACGATCGCCGAGGCGGCGGACCACGCAGGTGCATAAACTCCTCGCAAGGCAGCTGAGGAAAGCAATCAAGGGTTCAGGCGATCTCGACCTTGAAGTGCTGCTTGGGCTCGTCTCCGAAGCTTACGGCCAATCCGACGATGACCGGAACCGCACCGACCGGTCCATTTCACTAATGGTCAAAGAGCTCGAACAGCTCAATCTCGGGCTTGACCGGCTAGTGCAGGAGCGCACCGCAGCCTTGCGCGAGCGCGAAGCCGAGTTGCGGGCGCAAAATCTCCGCTTTGACGCGGCGATAGAAAACATGCCGTTCGGCCTGTCAATGTTCGATCGCAACGAGTGCCTGACCGTTTGCAACGAGCGATACGGTGAGATGTACGGCATCGCCCCAAATACGACGAAGCGGGGTGTCACGCTTCGCTTTATTCTCGAGTCGCGGATGGTGGGGCAGAAGCCGGAAGATGTCCGGCGGCATATCGAACGGCGTTTAGGGCAGATCCGCTGCGGCGAGCCTTTCTACGTCGAGGACGTGATGCCCGATGGCCGGATCTTCGCCGTCAATCACCGGCCGATGCTGGACGGCGGCTGGGTGGCCATTCATCAGGACATTACCGCGCAGAAGCGCGCGGAATCGCAAATCGCCTACATGGCGCGCCACGACAGTCTGACCTGTCTCGCCAATCGCGCCGTGCTGCTGGAGAAGATGGAAGAGAAACTGGCGCGGCTGCGGCGCTACGGCAGCAGCTTCACCGTCTTCCTGCTCGACCTGGATCTCTTCAAAACGGTCAACGATTCGCTCGGGCATCCGGTCGGCGACGAGTTGTTGAAAGCGGTGGCCGGCCGCTTGTTGGGCTGCATCCGCGAGACCGATACGGTGGCGCGGCTCGGCGGCGATGAATTCGCGATTTTGGCTACCGCCGACGGCGACCAGCGAGACGCGGCGATCGCCACCGCCGGCAAGATACTGGGCGCGATCTCGGCGCCGTATGACCTGGAAGGACACAATCTCCATATCGGCACCAGCGTCGGCATAGCGCTCGCGCCCGAGCATGGCACCGAGGTCGACCAGCTAATGAAGAATGCCGACCTCGCGCTCTACAAGGCAAAATCCGAAGGGCGCGACGCCTATCGCTTCTTTGAAGACGCCATGGGAGTAGAGGTGCGAACTCGCCGTGCTCATCAAATCGACCTGCG
>JASHSY010000332.1 GCA_030040825.1 Xanthobacteraceae bacterium | reverse complement strand
CGAGGGGCGACGGCCCGGACGCCGCGGCCGATTCATCCGTCGAGGGCTGCTTCGCGGCCGCCTCGGGATGACGCGTCGTTGGCAACTCCAACGAAATCCCAAACATATCCTTGAAACCACGCTGGCCCTTCGGAGAAATTTTCAACGTCCGCGTGTCGCGGATACGCGCGATCCAGCCGAGGTCGAAGCAACGCTCGGCAAGCGCGGCACCCAGCGCCCCGGCGAGATGCGGCCGCCGCTCGCTCCAGTCAAGACAGGGCCGGCAGAACGTGCGGCGGCCTTCCTTGGCTTCGCCGAGCGCGATGCCGAACTCCGCCATGAATTTCTCGCCCGCGCGAGTGACCATGCCGCCGTCGTCGGTCAGCACCACATGCTTGTGATGCGTCAGCGAATCCGCCAGTGCGACGCCGAGAATGCCGGCGATATGATCGTAGCAGGTGCGCGCCATGCGCAATTGACCGTCGCCGTTCCAGCGCGGGCGATAGCGCTGCGGTCCGTCGGCGGCCACCACCATGATACTCTCGATCATGCGGGCGATTTTCGGCGATGAAAGCCGGAAATAGGAGTGCCGGCCTTGCTTGGCGAGCGACAACAGCTTGGCTTCGGTCAGCTTGGCGAGATGCTCGCTGGCAGTCTGTGGTGACACGCCGGCGACATAGGCGAGTTCGCTTGCCGTCAACGCGCGGCCGTTGGCCAGCGCCATCAGCATATTGGCGCGCGCCGGATTTCCGACCAGCGCGGCAACTTCGGCAATGGCAGGTTGGTTTCCGGTCATCGCTGGCTCCCGACCGACAAAATAGGCGCAAGCGGCGGCGGTTTCCAGCGGCAACACTTCGGAGATTCCCGAAGTGATTACGAAGGCGTTTCGCGCTGTGACGCGTTATCTAGCCGATGCACGCCGGAGCGCGATCGATGAACATTTCCGCCCGCCCAAACGCCGCCGTCGAGTTCGATCTGCGTCACGAGCGCCATTTTACAGCGCGCGGTAGCGGAAGGCCGCCGCTGGCGAGATCGCTGACGCTGGCGGCGATGAGCCTCGGCTATGTCGTGGTCCAACTCGACGTGACGATCGTCAATGTCGCGATCAATGCCATCGGCACCTCGCTCGGCGGTTCGGTTGCCGATCTGCAATGGATCGTCAACGCTTACACCATCACTTTCGCGTCGTTCATTCTGACCGCCGGCGCGCTTGGCGACCGCATCGGCGCCAAGCGGGTGTTTGTGGCCGGCTTCCTGATCTTTGTCATCGCCTCGCTTGGTTGCGCGCTGGCGCCGAGCTTGTGGCTGCTCATCATCGCCCGCTTGTGCCAGGGCGTGGGCGCCGCGATCCTGGTGCCGAACTCACTGGCGTTGCTCAATCACGCTTACGCAAACGAGGCAGAACGGCATCGTGCCGTCGGTATCTGGGCCGCCGGCGCGAGCTTCTCGCTGACCGCCGGGCCGCTCCTTGGCGGCGCGCTGATTGCGCTGGTCGGTTGGCGCAGCATTTTCTTTATCAATCTGCCAATCGGTCTTGTCGGCATGTGGCTAGCGTGGCGCTATGCCAGCGAGACGACACGAACCGCGGCGCGGACACTCGACCTGCCCGGCCAAGCGACGGCGGTGCTGGCGCTCGGCGCGCTCGCCGCCGCGACCATCGAAGGCGGCCAGACCGGCTGGCTCAATCCGCTGGTTGACGCAGGTTTCGTTGCTTTCGTTGCGCTTAGCGTGCTGTTCGTGACGATCGAGTTCAAGTCGAAGGGGCCGATGCTGCCGCTATCGTTGTTCCGCAACGCCGATTTCAGCGCAACCTCGCTCGCCGGCCTTCTGGTCAACGTCGCTGTCTACGGGCTGATCTTCGTCTTCAGTCTTTATTTCCAGCGCCTCAACCACCTGTCGCCGCTGTGGACCGGCGTAGCCTTCGTACCGATGATGCTTGCCATCCTGCTCGCCAATCTGATTGCCGCGCGGGTGACCGCCGCAATCGGCGCCCGGCTGACCATCGCCATCGGCCTGGCCATCATGGCGGCGAGCTGCGCCGGGCTGTTGTGGATACAGCAGGGATCGAGCTATTGGTCGATCGGCCCGCAGCTGGTGGCGTTGGGCGCCGGCGTTGGCCTGTTGGTGCCGCCGCTGACGGCGACCATGCTCGGCAGCGTCGTCAAAAAGCTTTCCGGTGTCGCCTCCGGCGTACTCAACGCAATGCGGCAGACTGGCAGCGTTGTTGGCGTCGCCTTATTTGGATCGCTGCTGGGCGGCGCAGATGGCTTCATTCCGGGCGCGAAAATTTCGCTCGCGATCGCGGCAGCCGTGTTGGTTGGCGGGCTGGCCGCAGTGATGATCGGCGTGCCAAGCCGCGCTAAAGCGAATTGAAACGTTACATCGCCACGATCGGCCGAGCCTCGAGCACCGGCTGGCGCGGCGCGAGGCCGGAGAATGCCGTGCCTTCGTTGAACCACGAGGCCGGCGCCGGATGCCCCCACAGGGTTTGCCGACGCGGGTCAGTCAGCGACCATCGGATCGGCGTATGATCGGGATCGACGGTCAGATAATCGGAGGTGAACAATTCGATCCGGTGGCCGTCGGGATCGCGCACATAGAGAAAAAACGCATTGGAAATGCCGTGCCGGCCGGGGCCGCGCTCCATGTTGTCGAGGTAACCACAGGTCGCCATCACGTCACAAATGTGGATGATATCGAGCACGTTTGAGGTCCAAAGCCCGACGTGATGCAAGCGCGGACCGATGCCGTTGGTGAACGCGAGATCGTGTACGTTACCTTTGCGGTGCATCCAGACCGCCCACAGCCGCGAATCGGCGCCATCGGTCTCAGTGTATTCGGTCAAGCGGAAGCCGAGCTGGTGATAAAAATCGTAGCTCGTCTGCACGTCGGGCGTGAAGCAATTAAGATGGTCGATGCGCTGGATGCGCGC
>JASHSY010000033.1 GCA_030040825.1 Xanthobacteraceae bacterium | reverse complement strand
CGTGACAGCGGAGCGAGCTGCGGTTCCCGCGCGCGGATTTGTAATCCGCTCCCGGGCGGTTCGGGCATCGTCCCCGCCGGCACAACGACCGGCGTGCGAGGTGCCTCGCTTAAGCGCGAATGATGGCGCGGGTAACGCCCGCGTCTTGCTTGAGTTCGCGTGAAGCGCGGCCTGGGCTGAGCCCCGGCGTTCGGTCGCCGGAGCAAGTGCCGCGGTGGAGCGCCGGAAGGCGAGCGCAGCGATCGCAAGCTGCGCTGCCGCGCCTCGCACGCGCGGCTCCATGACCATGCGCCTTTCGGCGCTCCGCTTCCCTTTTTCGATTGGGGGAGGCAGTTCAAAAAATCATCGTCGTCGTGGTGGTGAGCAAGACTCGGGCGCAGAGGATGCGTCGCGGGAACGATTTTGTTTTTCCGTCACCCTGAGGTGGCCGCGCCAGCGGCCCTCGAAGGGCGGCGGCCCGGACGCCTCGACCGCATCCTTCGAGGCTCCGCCCGATCAAGTCGGGCGTCGCACCTCAGGATGACGGGAGAAAGCGATGCGTCGCGGCAACGAATTCGCTTTTACCTCTCCCCACCGGGCGGCTGTGGTCTCGGTACCGTCACGTCGGAATTTGCCGTAGAGTTACCCGAGGCGGTCACGCCAGCCGAGGTGGACGCATGACAGTGCAAGAAGGCACGCCGGCCACGGCTTCGAAGCGAGAGCCGATCTGGTTTGCGTCGTATCCGCCGGACGTTGCGCACAGCATCGATCCCGATGCCTATCCGTCGCTGGCCGCGCTATTGCTCGACGCCTGCAAGCATCACGCCGCGCATGCCGCGTTCGAATGCCTTGGCACAAGCATGAGCTATGCCGAGTGGGACCGCGTCAGCCGCGCATTCGCCGCGTCCCTGCTCGAAGACGTCAAATGCCGGCCCGGCGACCGCGTCGCCATCATGCTGCCGAACCTGCACGCCTATCCGGTGGCGTTTCTCGGCGTGCTGCGCGCGGGCCTCGTCGTGGTCAACGTCAATCCGCTCTACACGCCGCGTGAATTGCGCGAGCAGCTCAAGGATGCCGGCGCGACCGCCATCGTGATCATGGAAAATTTCGCCCACAAGCTGGAATCGGTGCTGGCCGAGACGCAAATCCGCCATGTGCTGGTGGCGCGGCTCGGCGATTTCATGCCGCCGCCCAAGCGCCTGTTGTTCAACGTCGTCAACACTTACGTGCGGCACGCGGTGCCGGCCTGGCGTTTCCCGCACTTCACGCTGTTGCAATCCGCCTGCCAGCGCGCGCCGAGCGCGTCCTATAAGGATGCGCAGCCGGCTGCTGCGTCGCCGGCGCTGCTGCAATATACCGGCGGCACCACCGGCGTGCCGAAAGGCGCGGTGCTCACGCACCGCAACCTCGTCGCCAACAGCCTGCAATGCCGCGCGGTGATCAAGCCGTATATCGAGGAGGAGCGGGGATCGGTGCTGACCCCGCTGCCGCTCTATCACATCTTCTCGCTGACGGCGAACCTGCTGGCTTTTGCGCTGATGGGCGGATTGAGCGTGCTGGTGCCCGATCCGCGCGACATCAAAGGGTTGATCAAGACGATGCGCCGGGCGCAGGTCACCACCATGACCGGCGTCAACACGCTGTTCAATGCGCTGATCAACAATCCGGACTTCGCCAAACTCGATTTCAGCACATTGAGCTTCGCCGTCGGCGGCGGCGCCGCGGTGCAAAGCGCGGTCGCGGTGCGCTGGCGCGAGATCACCGGCACCGATGTGGTGGAAGGTTACGGCCTAACCGAAGCCTCGCCGGTAGTCTGCATCAATCCGGTGCGCAAGCCGAAGATCGGCACCGTCGGGCTGCCGGTGCCCTCGACCGAGGTCGCGATCCGCGACGACGCCGGCAACGAGCTCCCCACCGGCGAGGCCGGCGAAATCTGGGTGCGCGGCCCGCAGGTGATGCAGGGCTATTGGCAGCGGCCGGATGAAAGCAAGCTCGTGCTGACCGCGGACGGCTGGCTCGACACCGGCGATATCGGGGCGTTCGACAGCGAAGGCTTCCTGAAAATCCTCGACCGCAAGAAGGACATGGTGAACGTCTCCGGCTTCAAGGTGTTCCCGAACGAAGTCGAGGATGTGATGGCGCAACATCCCGGCGTGCTGGAAGCGGCCGTCATCGGCGTTCCCGATGCGGCGACCGGGCAAGCCGTCAAATTATTCGTGGTCAAACGGGATCCGGCGGTCACCGAGGCAGAGCTGAAAAAATTCGCGCGCGAGCGGCTTGCCGGCTACAAGGTGCCGAAGACGATTGTATTTGCCGATAGCCTGCCAAAGAGCAATGTCGGCAAGATCATCCGCAAGGACTTGAAGTGACGGTTTCGTCATGGCCGGGCTTGTCCCGGCCATCCACGTCTTCGGCGCTGCTGCGGGCTAAAGACGTGGATGCCCGGCACGAGGCCGGGCATGACGGTTTGACGGTGTTCGATTGTGCTAATGCGCCATCAACACCGGCAGCTTGGCGTTGGCCAGAATGTGCCGGGTGGCGCCGCCGAAAATCATCTGCCTCAGCCGGCTTTGCGTATAGGCGCCTTTGACGATCAGGTCGCAGCCGAGCTCAGCAGCCTTGGCAAGGATCGCTTCGCCGGCGCTGACCTTGCCGGCCGCGATGGTGAGCGGCTCGGCGGCAATGCCGTTCATCTTGAGCGAACGCGCAAGCTCGAGGCCGCTCGGGCCGGCGACCGTCGAGCCCTCGACGGTCAGGACGGTGATGCGCTGCGCAAGCCGCAGCAGCGGCATGGCAAACGCGGTGGCGCGCGCCTGTTCGGTCGAGCGGTTCCAGGCGATCAGGATGTTGGTGCCGAGCGTGCGCGGCGACGCCGGTGGTGCGATCAGCACCGGACGCCCGCTTTCGAACAGAGCCGACTCGAGCGTGATCATCGACGGGCTCTGCCATTCCTCGTTCGGGCGCGCCAGCACGATGATGTCGAAGACGCGGCCGTAACTGCCGGCAAAGTCGTTGCCGCCGGGTGCAGCCGCATTCCACGTCCACGACAGCGAAGCAGCGGAAGCGTCGGCCGGGCGCTGCTTGACGGCGTGGCTTTGCATGAAGGTGCGAAAGGTCTCCTCGGCATGCCGCACCATTTCGGCGTCGTTCTCCTTGACCGCGACCATCGCCAAGCCGGCGTCAGGATCCATCGCCACCATATCGGCGATGGCCGGCCGCAACGGGAAACCTTCGATGCAGCCGTCGAATTTTTGCGCCAGCAGCAATGCCGTCTCGAGCGCCGAGGCCATCGCGACGTTTTGCTCGGTCGGAACGAGGATGGTCTTCATGGGCATCGCCGGAGGTGATCTTTCAGTCTAGTACCGCGCGTCATTGCGGGCAAACCGTCCGGACGAAACAGGCGCAACGGGACCGTCAATATTGCTCGCTCGTCGCGTCCGAACCGGTGTTGTAGATACTCAGGAGGTTGGTCAGCGCATGCGGTTCCACTTTGACCACGCCGGAAAACGGCCGATCGATGACCACAATCGCCAGCAACTCCGAGAAGATCAGCAGCGAAAGCAGAGCCGTCATCACCGTTTGCGCGCCGAGACTGCGGGTGCCGAAGAAGAAAGTAAATCCGATGGTCACGATGGCTCCGCCGAACAACAGAAACCAGATTACGTCGGGCACCGTGCCTTCCGAGGCGATCAAGCGGGCTCGCCGCGCTTGGGTCATGAGATCAAGCTGGCGGATGATTTCGGCAACCAGCGGGATGTTGCGGCTCGGCATGGCGCTGATCTTCAGCAATACGGAATAAACGTCGTCCAGCGCTTGCCGGGCAGGGCGTGTCTGGCGTCCCATCGTGCCTTGGTCCATCGCCGGCCAATCGACCGCAACGGTTACGGCGAGATACTTGTTCACGGCGCGGCGAAGGTCCTGACCAAGCGGATCGTCAACGCCCCTGGAGAGCCGGAAAATAATTTCGGCGGCTCCGGCCTCTTGCGCGACGGTGGTTTCTGCACCGCTGAATTTTTCCCACACCACGACGATGGCGAAGGCGAGCAGGACGGCATAAAGCACGCCGACGGTGGCAAACTTGAACCCGGCGATCTCGTTATTCGTCGTCAGCCTCTCGAGCGCGACAAACCGGCGGACGATCAGCGGGCCGAGGATGGCGATGAGCGTCGTGAACCCGACCAGAAGCGGGCCGGACACCCAAATCGGCTGGGTGGTGAGAAAAAACAGCATGCTCCCGCCCCTTGCTGCGGCTATTGCTCTGCAATCATATTGCCCGGCGCGGCGCTCGCCAAACCGCCCGACCCGGAGACCAGGAGACCTTGATGGCGGTTTATACCGATGTCGCGGCCGAGGAGCTGGCGGCATTTATCGCCGGCTACGACATCGGCGAGCTACTCGCTTACAAGGGCATCGCGGAAGGCGTAGAGAATTCCAATTTTCTCGTTCACGCCGGCCGCGGCTCTTTCATCCTTACGCTCTACGAACGACGCGTGGCCGAGGCCGACCTACCGTTCTTCCTGGCGCTGATGGAACATCTGGCAAGCCGCGGCATCACTTGTCCGCAGCCGGTGAAGAACCGGGCCGGGCAAACTTTGGGGCGGCTTGCGGGGCGGCCGGCCGCGATGGTGACTTTTCTCGATGGCCTATGGATCCGCCGGCCGAGTGCCGCGCATGCCGCCGCGCTCGGCGAAGCACTGGCGCGGCTGCATCTGGCCGGCGCGGATTTTCCGATGCGGCGCGACAACGCACTCTCGGTTGCCGGCTGGCGCCAGCTTTATGCCGCCTGTGGCGAGCGTGCCGACAAAGTGCAGCGCGATCTCAAGGCGCTGCTTGCGGTGGAACTCGATCTGCTCGAACGGGAATGGCCCAAAGGACTGCCGCAGGGCGTGATCCATGCCGACCTATTTCCCGACAACGTATTTTTCCTCGGCGACAGGCTGTCCGGCCTGATCGATTTTTATTTTGCCTGCACCGATACGCTGGTCTACGACGTCGCGATCTGTCTCAATGCCTGGTGCTTCGAGGCGGATCATTCCTATAACGTCACCAAGGGCCGCGCTCTGCTATCGAGCTACGCCAAGGCGCGGCCGCTGTCGCCGGAGGAATGGCGGATGCTGCCGCTGCTTGCCCGCGGCGCGTCGCTGCGCTTTCTGCTGACCCGTCTGGTCGATTGGCTTGATGTGCCGGCCGGTGCGCTGGTGCGTCCGAAGGACCCGGTCGAATATCTGCGCAAGCTCCGCTTCCATCAAAAAGTGAAAGGCGTGAGCGACTATGGAGTATCGGCGCCGTGAACGACCCGGCCGCCACCCTGCCGCATGTCGTCATTCACACCGACGGAGGAGCGGCGCCCAATCCGGGCCCGGGCGGCTGGGCGGCGATATTGACTTTTGGCGATCGCGAAAAGGAATTTAAGGGCGGCGAGCCGAACACCACCAACAACAGAATGGAATTGATGGCCGCCATCTCGGCGCTCGAAGCGCTCAAACGGCCGTGCCGCGTCGATCTGCACACCGACAGCCAATATCTGCGCGATGGCATCACCAAATACATTGCCAAGTGGAAGCGGAACGGCTGGCGCACGGCCGACAAAAAGCCGGTCAAAAATATCGATTTGTGGCAACGGCTCGACGCCGCGCTCGGCGCCCACAAAATACGCTGGCACTGGGTGCGTGGACATTCCGGTCACGATCTGAACGAGCGGGCCGATGTGCTGGTCGGCCAAGCGATTGCCGAAATCCGCGGTGTCAAGGGCGACAGCACGGATTAACCGCGCCCTTCGCACACGAGCGAGCTAAAAAACTCCGCGCGTCGTGAAAGTCGTCCTATTCCTGTTCGTCCGCTCCAACCGGCAATATCAGCGACAAGTTTTCGAGGCGACGCGGAACCACGGCACGCCCCGCGCTTAGTCGTAGCTCTCCGCGATCGCGGAGCGTCGCCGCATCATAATTGTTTAAGCAGTGTTTCGGCGCTTGAGGTCTCGGCCTTGCCGGGGGCTTCCTCGACATTAAGTTTTTTCACCACGCCGTCGTCGATTAGCATGGCATAGCGCCTGGAGCGAAGCCCGAGCCCTCCGGCCGAGCCGTCAAACGTCATGTCGATTGCCTTGGCGAAGTCGGCATTGCCGTCCGCGAGAAATTCGATTTTGCCGCCGGCGCCGGTGGCTTTCTTCCACGCATCGAAGGTGAAAACGTCGTTCACGCCGGTCACTGCGACGGTATCGATGCCTTTCGCCTTGAACGCGTCGGCGTTTTTGAGGAAACCGGGCAGGTGATTGTTGTTGCAAGTCGGTGTGAATGCGCCGGGAACGGCGAACAGCACGACCTTCTTCCCTTTGAAAAGCTCCTCGGTCGTCTTCCACGCCGGGCCGTCAGAACCCATGACGCGGAATTTCAAGTCAGGTGGCAGACGATCGCCGACCTTGATAGGCATGGTTGTATCCTCTCGTGATCCGGATGAATGATTTCGTGTCCTGCTAAACTTAGCCGAACCGGCGGATTAGTCGAGACGCGCGTGAACCTCAATCGCATCGGTCGGCGACACCGCGGTCAAGATCAGCGTCGCGCCGTCAGCGTTGGCGCCAGGCGGCAGGCCATCGAGATTGAAACTAAAGCGGCGCACGCCGGCGGCTTCGCCGGACGCTCCGTGGTCTTGTTCGGGAAGTGGCAGCGCCCAGTCCGGTGTTGGGCCTTCAGCGAACAAATCCACCGGTATGTCCGCGGGCGCGGTCACCTCCACCACAACGCGTGCATGTCCGTTGTCGGTCACGCGATGCACGGAGCGGATAGTGAGATTGCCGCCAGCGCCAAGAGGGACGCGCCGCGGTACGCGCGCCTCGGCCGCGGCCAGCGCACCATCTTCGCCGCCTGCCTTTCTGGACAATGCCAGATCGAGACTGGCCTGTGCGGGAACGCACAGATTGCCGCAGATGGCGTAGTCGAGCTTGACACGCAGCTCCGACGGTTTGGCAGGATCCTGTGGTGCGATCCGCAGCGGCAACACAACGTCGCCGATATAGCCGATCGAATGACCACCCGCGCCATCATCGAAGCGCTTGGGCGCCGGCCACAGCGCTGTAACCGATTTAACATTCCCCGATCCGGCAAAATCCAAAGTCGGCGGCACGCCCGAATCGCCGGGATAACGCCAATAGGTCTTCCAGCCCGGGTCGAGCCGGATTTCCACACCGCCCCGCAGCCACGTCGCCCCAGCAGATTGACCGGGGGCGCCGGCAATGAGCCGAGCAGCGGCATGCTGTTGTGCATCCCATGCCGAAGCGTCCTGCGCACATGCATGCGACGCGCCCGCGACGCAGATAATCGCCGCAGCTACACACGTTAATCGACGGATTTGTACGTTGGTCATGCCGCCGGTGTTTAAGGGCAATTCACCTACACACGCTACTGAAATCATCGTGACCTTATTGCGACTGCGGCGATGTGGCGATCGCGGGCGGCGAGATTGAACTTTTGCCGCCTCCATTTGTTTGCAAAAAGGCAATGATCGGCTAACCTTTGACCATGAATTTGTCGCGCGGAACGTCCGAAAAAGCCAAAGGCCGGGGCAGGGGGTATCTCGATGGCCAGATGCTGATTGCTATGCCGGCAATGCTCGACGACCGCTTCTCGCGTTCAGTCATTTATGTGTGCGCGCACTCCTCCGAAGGGGCGATGGGTATCGTCGTCAATCATCCGGCGCCGAACGTTAACTTTTCCGACCTGCTGGTGAAGCTTGACGTCATCCCGGCGACGGACGTGATCCGATTGCCGTCTCGCGCTGGCGTGGTGAAAGTGATGCGCGGCGGCCCGGTAGAAACCGAGCGGGGCTTCGTGCTGCATTCGGCCGACTTTTTCATCGAAAATTCGACGCTGCCGATCGACGACGGCATTTGTCTCACCGCGACGCTCGACATTCTCAAAGCGATCGCGCGCGGCGATGGCCCGGCCAGCGCGATTCTGGCGCTCGGTTACGCCGGTTGGGCGCCCGGCCAGCTTGAGAACGAGATCCAGGGTAACGGTTGGCTGCATTGTGCGCCCGATTCCGAGCTGATCTTCGGCCCCGATACAGGCGGCAAGTATGAGCGCGCGTTGAAAAAGATCGGCATCGATCTCGGCATGCTTTCAAGCGAGGCCGGGCACGCATAAGCCCGATCAGCGCACCATTTCCACTTTGCCGTGCGGCTGGAGCAAAGCGCGGGCGCGCTCGGCCGTCATCGGCTCGCCGAACACGAAGCCTTGCGCGTATTCGCAACCCAACTGGTAAAGCTCCACCGCATCCGAGTCGGTCTCGGCGCCTTCGGCGACCACGTCCATGCCGAGGTCGTGCGCCAAAGCGATGATCGAGCGCAAAATCACCGGCCGGGTGCCTTTCGCGGTTGTATGCACGAACGACTGGTCGATCTTGATGGTGTCGAACGGGAAGCGCTGCAAATAAGCGAGCGACGAATAACCGGTGCCAAAATCGTCGAGCGCCAATCCCGCGCCTAATTCGCGAATCCGGTGCAGCATCTGAGCGGCGTGCTCCGGATTTTCCATCACGACGGATTCGGTCAATTCCAGCTTGAGCGAACCACGGGCCAGCGGCGAACGCGCCAGCACGGTACGCAAATCTTGGATCAAATCGTGCCGCAGCAATTGTCGCGACGAGACGTTGACGCTGGCGAACAGGGTTTCCCGCGGCCGCAGCGTACGCTGCCAGGCGCTGAGTTGCCGTGCGGTGCGCTCTAGCACGAACAGGCCGAGCTCGACGATAAGCCCGCTTTCCTCGGCGATGGTGATGAATTCATTTGGCGAAACTCGGCCCAGCTTCGGATGGTTCCAGCGCGCCAGCGCTTCAAAGCCGGCGATTGCGCGGTCGTCGAGCCGCACAATCGGCTGATAGAGAATGGTGATCTCTTCGCGCTCGAGCGCGCGGCGCAAATCGGATTCGACCGATAGGCGGTCCGATTTGCGCGCCCGCATCGCGGGCTTGAAAACCTCGATGCGATCGCCGCCGTTGCGTTTGGCGTGGTACATCGCCAATTCCGCGTCCTTGAGCCGCTCCTCGGCGCGCTGCGGTTCGGTATCGCCGAGTGCTATGCCGATCGAGCCGGTAAGGAAAATTTCGCGGTCGTTAAAGGTGATCGGCGCCCGCAGCGTGCGGCGGATGGTTTCAGCAAGCGAGGTAATGCGGGCCGAGTCGCGCTCCGAAAGCAGGATCAGCCCAAATTGATCGCCGGACAGGCGGGCGAGCGTATCGTGCGGCTTGATCAGCCGTCCGAGCCGGCGGGCCAGCGTGAGCAGGATGGAGTCGGCAAGTGCCATGCCGACGGAATCGTTGACCTGCTTGAAGCGGTCGATATCGATCACCATGACGGTCGGACGGATGGTTGAATCGGCCTTACCGAGCCCGAGCACGGCTTCGAGCCGATCAAGGAACAATTCGCGGTTAGGCAGGCCGGTCAGATTGTCGTGCACCGCATCATGCAACAGCCGCTCCTCGGCGGTCTTGAATTCGGTAACGTCGCTCAATGTGCCGACCAGCCGCATGACTTCGCCATCGGAGCCGACGACCGGCCGCGCGCGCAAAGCGAACCAGAGGTAGTGCCCGTCGGCGGTGCGCATGCGAAAATCCTGCGCCACGCGGCCGCGCCGCTGCTCGACCACGCCATCGAGCGTGGCGCGAAAACGGTCGCGGTCGAGCGGATGCAAAATCTCGAGCCAAGCTGCGGCCGCGCCGTCGAGCGCGCCGTGTTTCAACCCGAGCATTGCTTCGGTTTCCGGACTGGTAAACACGCGGTCCGCGGCGACGTCCCAGTCCCAGATCATGTCGCCGGCACCGGTTAAGGCCAGCGCGCGGCGTTCGACGTCGGACATGATGCCCTGTGCCATGCCGCCGGCGAATGCGTGCTGCATCACCGTGAAGCCGATCAACATGACAATCAGCACCAGGCCGCCGAGCAGGGCGGGAGCAACAATGTCATTGGTGAGAAATCCGAGCACCGTGAGAGCGGCGCCGAAAACCCACACGACCAGAAGGAACCAGGTGGGAATAAGCATGACCGCACGGTCGAAGCCGTGCGTTGAAAGATAAACGACGAGCGCCAAGCCGAGGACCGCGACGAAGAACAGCGATATGCGGGCGATGCCGGACGCAACTGCCGGCGAGTATAGCGCGACCGCGACCAGCGCGCCGAGAAAAGCCAACCAGCCCACAGTGATGTGGGCGTAACGCACATGCCAGCGGTTCAGATTGAGATAGGCGAACAGGAATACCAGCAGCGTTGCCGCCAGAATTGCTTCGCCCGATGCGCGCCAGATCCGCTCGACTCCTGACGATACTTCGAAGACCTTGCTCCAGAAGCCGAAATCGATCCCGATGTAGATCAGCACAGCCCAGCCGAGTGCGGCGGCAGCCGGGAACATGACGCTGCCTTTGACCACGAATAGAATGGTGAGGAACAGAGCAAGCAATCCGGCGATGCCGATAACGATGCCCTGATAGAGCGTGAGTGAATTAACCTTGTCCTTGAACGCATCCGGCTCCCACAAATAGAGCTGCGGTAAGTTCGGTGCGCGCAGTTCAGCGACGAAAGTGATCACGGTGCCGGGGTCGAGCGTGACGCGGAACACGTCGGCGGTCACGTTGTCGACGCGCTCGGGCGGGTCACCCGACGACGGCGTGATGTTGACGATGCGGGAAAGTCCGAGATCGGGCCAGATCAGGCCGGAACCGACCATGCGGTAATGCGGCGCGACGATCAGCCGATCGATCTGCTCGTCGCCGTTGTTGGCGAGCGCAAACACCGCCCAATTGTTCCCGGCTTCACGTGCGCGGACCTCAATGCGCCGCACGATGCCATCAGCGCCGGGTGCGGTCGAAACCTGGACGCGGTCGCCGTCGGTATGCTGGAACTCGATAGCATCGGTAAGGTCGATTGCCGCGGCGTCGAGGCGGATATTGACCGCTTCCACCGCGGAGGCGGCGGAAGTGCCGAGCCAAGCGGCGAATGCGAAGGCGATGAGCGCCGTGGCGGCGCGAAGACATGCCAAGAGACGCCCTCCGAGCTTGACCGCAGAGATTTTCGGAGCTCCCCGTTCCGTAATCTAGCCGGCTTTGCGGCGAATTCGCACCCCATCGGGCGCCCGGCGCAAAACGTAGAAGCGCGGACCGATGAGTAGCCGCAGAGCGGCGGGAGTGCAAGAATTTTCCCGTGATTTTTCAATGGGTCAGGATAACGGCCAGCGTTTGCGGATGTGGCAACGATCAGCCATGTCGCAGCAATCGTGCTCGCGTGTGACAACCGCTGATCCGGCCGTTAATTTGTCTGCACTGGAGCGCCCTGATGGCTGCTATTGACCCTGACGATCTGCCGAAGAAGAAAATCAGCCACGAGATGGGGCAGGATTTGGCACTGCTCTCGGTTAGCGAACTTGTCGAGCGGATCGGGCTGCTGAAGGAGGAAATTGCCCGGCTGGAGGCCGAAAAAGCAAGAAAGCGCGCCTCGCAGTCGGCGGCCGATGCGTTCTTCAAGAAGTAAGCGCCGCGGACCTGCAAAAAGATTCGGCAAATGTCCGGGATTTATTAACCATTAGTTAAGCTTTCTCGTTCATTACGGTCATTGTCCATCTTCTGGACATCGAGTGGCTCCTGTCCACTCTGTTTGACGCCTCCCTGTTATCACCTTGAGCCGCCGGCAACGGCGGCTCTTTTTTATGTTTTGTGGGCGTTTTCCCGCGCCTTCACGCCGGCAACTATGTCAAAAATCGGCGCCGTCCGTCTGCTGGACTCAAACGCTCAATCGAGCGATGCTGCGGTTGTGTGAGGCGTAGCAATGTCCGAGAAGCGTGCAAGTGAAGCCGGCGCGGTGTCATTCAGTGAGCGGCTGGCCAGTTCCCAGATTTTTGCGACTCTCTTCCGGGATGGAATGGCGTTGGTTGAAGAGACCGCCAGCTATCTCGATGGCGCGGGCCGCACCGAATCCAAAAAGCTCGAACGCAACGCCGCGCTGG
>JASHSY010000331.1 GCA_030040825.1 Xanthobacteraceae bacterium | reverse complement strand
GGCATTTGCGCGCCGCATAGTGACCTACCCCTCACCCGAGCCGGCCGGCACCATCATCGTCGATCCGGGAGCTCATTATCTCTATCGCATCCAGGGCGATGGAACCGCCATCCGCTACGGCGTCGGCGTTGGCGCCGAGGGCTTTATCTGGAACGGTCTCGCCGTCATTCACACCAAGCAGGAATGGCCCGACTGGTATCCGCCGGCCGACATGCTGGCGCGCAAGCCCGAACTGCGCGAGCACATGACGCAATTGCAAAGCGGGCTCGGCATGAAAGGCGGCCCGGACAATCCGCTTGGCGCGCGCGCCATGTATCTGTGGCAGGGCAACAAGGACACGCTCTACCGCCTGCACGGCACCAATGACCCCTCGACCATCGGCCACAACGTATCGTCCGGCTGCATCCGCCTGACCAACGACGACATCACCGACCTCTACAACCGCACCCCGGTCGGCACCAAGGTCATCGTTCTGGCCACCGCCGGCCCGCCGCCTCCGGCCGCAGCGCAATAGCATACAATCGACATTTCCAGCCGACTCGGGCACGCACCTTGTCATGGCGTCACCGTTCACCGCCGCGCTGTGCGCGCTGATCGCGACGGCGTTCTGGAGCTTACTCGGCTATGCGCTCGCCCGGCATTTGCTGCCGCGCGTGCTGGCGATCGGCGCCGCCATGGTCACCGGCTGGGCGGTGCATAGCGCGGTGGCGCTACCGGTCTATCGGCTGCTCGGGTTTTCCCCGTTCGAAGTGGTCGGCGCGAGCGCCATCTGCATCCTGGTCGCCGGCGTTTCGTTGTCGCAGCGTGCGCCGGCGAGCGAGATCGACTCCGACCTCAGCATCCCGCCTTGGGCGTTCGTCGCCGCGGCCATCCTCGCGTCGATCCCGGCCACCGCCATCCTGCCGAAATATACCGCCGGGGCGGTGTCGCTGTCCGATCCGATTTTCGATCATGCCAAGAGCGCGATCATCGACGCGATCGTGCGGCTTGGTTTGCCGCCGGTCGATCCGGTGTTCGGCGAATTCGGCGCGCCCGGCCGGCTCGCCTATTATTATCTCTGGCATTTCAGTGCTGCCGAGCTTGCCTTGGTCACGCGCGCGAGCGGCTGGGAAGCCGACATCGGTCTGACCTGGTTCACAGCCTTCGCCTCACTTACCCTGATGATGGGCCTTGCGGTCTGGCTCAGCAAGAAATCCGCTGCGGCGCTATGGACGGTGGCCCTTGCCGCCGCCGGCTCGCTGTGGGTGACGCTGCATTTTTTTATCGGCGCCGACCGTCTTTCGCCGCTGCTGTTGCCGCCGATCGGCATGGCCGGTTGGCTGTTCCAGGCCACCTGGGTGCCGCAACACCTGATGGCGGCCGGTTGCACGGTGACGGCCATGCTGTTGATCGGCCGTTACGCGGTGCGGCCGAGTCTGACGCTGGTACTGACGATTGCGCTGCTCATCGTCGCCGGCTTTGAAAGCTCGACCTTCGTCGGCGGCGTGACCTTTGCGTTGGCCGCCATCATCGCCGCGCCGCTGGTGTTGAGCGCCGTCGATGCGGCGCGGCGGTGGCGTTTCATCGGCGGCATGGCGGTCGCCGCTATCCTGGTGGTCTGCCTGATCGCGCCGCTCGTGCTCGACCAGATCGCCACGGTGCAGGCGCGCGGCGGCGGCACCCCGATCGTGATCAGCCACTACCGCGTGTTCGGCGAACTCCTGCCGCATACGTTGCGCCGCATTCTCGATATTCCGGGCTACTGGCTCATCATCCTGCCGGCCGAATTGCCGGCCGCTTCCGTTGCCGGCTTCATCGCATTCGTCACCATCCTAGGCGCCGCGATGCCGCGGGCGGAGAAGCTTGCCGCCGCGATGCTCGCCTGTCTCGCCGGCACCGGCCTCGTTGTCTCCTGGCTGCTGGTTTCGACGCTTGGCCAGAACAACGATCTCGGACTGCGCGCGATCATTCCGGCGGCGATGCTGCTGATCGTTGCCGCGGCCGCGGCGGCGGCCGGACTGCCGAGCGCAGCGCGCCGCATCCCGGTGATCGTCACGGCGCTGATCGGGCTTGTGCTCAGCTTGCCGGATTTTGCCACGACGATTCACGACAACGTCGTTGTCGGCCACCGCTCGCCCGACGGCGAAGTCTTCGCGCAAAGCCCGGAATTGTGGGCGGCGGTGCGCCGCCACACGCCGCTTGCGGCGCGCGTCGCCAACAATCCGCAATTCCTGCAAGACCTGACGCCCTGGCCGGTCAACATCTCCTGGGCCTTGCTGGCCAACCGCTCGTCGTGTTTCGCCGGCCGCGAACTGGCGCTCGCGTTTGCGCCGCTGACCCCGCTGGCGCGCGACGCGCTGAGCGATCAGTTCGCGCGCGTATTCGGCGGCAAGGGCATCCCCGAAGACATCCACCATATGGCGACGATATACGGCTGCGATGTCGTCGTGGTGGTGCCGCAGGACAAAATCTGGGCGAACGACCCGTTCCTGACCAGCCCCGACTATCGTCTCGGCGAAGAGCGCGATGGGCGTTGGCGGATTTACGTGAGGATAAAGTGACCTTCATTCTCATCCCCCCGCGAGCAATTGCGAGTGGTGGGGAGGGAATCTTAGATCGTCACGTGCTTGTTCGAGCCGCAGCCGATGTATCGCTGAAAGTGAACTCTGAATGTTGCGCGCTTCCGACGATCTCAATGCGAGCCGATCAGTTCCGGGGCCGCGTCGACAAGTATTTGCCTGAACAGACGCCACAACGGAAGGACCCGGTCGTCCGGCGTTAGATGTCGGCAGAGTGCACCCTTGCCGAAGCCCCCGGGGCGGCACAACCGCGGTCGACGCGTCACCACGCTTGAAAACGAACTCTAATCTTGTACTGCGCTTTTCTGACGGCCACGCAGCGACGCGGCCGCGGTTCGCCGGCAATCGTCAGCTCGAGCGACTCCGGAATCCCGAGCTGGCTGACGACCACCGGCGTTGCGCCGGCTTCTGAAATCTCCGTGGCCGTGCAGGCCATCGGAGGAAATCCGAGAACGTTGATTTTGGCCGCCAACCGCGGCGACAGCCCGGTTCGCTCAGCGAGTTCCATCTGGGCCTCCTCGCGCCGTTGAGCTAAGGCCGCGAGAACCGAAATCTTCGACGCAAACTGCGCGAACAGCGCTTGCGTGTTTCAATTTTCTGCACCGAAAAATTTGCAATTGTGTCAAAACCAACGCGAAAATTTACGCGAACGCTTCGGCATCCTTTAACGACGTCGGCGAGCCGGCCGCCGAATTTCGAAGTAATTAATCCGCTTTAACAGAACCGCAATTGCGCCGGGGTAGGTACCCGGATCATGGACAAATCCTCGGCTCCCGATCCAAACGCTGTGCGGCCGCCACGTCCTGAATCGATCGGCCGCGTGGTCGGGGTCAGCGGCGCGCAAGCGACCGTCGAACTTACCGCGCGGGCGCCGAGCGACGATCAGCCGACCGTCGGCAAATTCATGGGATTAAAAACGGGCAGAG
>JASHSY010000330.1 GCA_030040825.1 Xanthobacteraceae bacterium | reverse complement strand
GCATGACGTCGTTATTCGCGCATCGCTCGCGCAATATTTGCGCAAATGCGGTTACCGGGTCCTGGAGGCCGACAACTCCGAAGAAGCGCTTACCATTTTGCGGGAATCGAGCTCACAGATCGGGGTGATTCTGAGCGGCGCGCAGAGCGGCTTCCGCTTGTCTGGTTGGTTGAAGGCCAACCGTCCTGGCGTCAAGATCATTCTCACGGCTACCCCCGAACGCGCCGCCCAAGCTGCAGCCGGTCTTTGCGACGCCGGGCCCTCCGGCAAGCGTCCGTACGACCCGCAGATCCTCATACAGGAAATCAAGTCCAATCTGGCCAAGGGCCGAGGCTGACAGCGCAAACAGCCGCGGGCGACTGCCCATTACGGAATGCGGTCGCGCGCGACACGTTCTTGTAGGTGGCGCTCGGTTTTTGATAACGTGAAAATATGCGTGACGATGCGCGCGCTAGCGCGTTGCGGCGCAAAAGTATCTAAGTCTAAAACGTTCAAAAAATCGGGAGGACTAAGATGGCTAACCGCATCCTGACAACACATGTCGGCAGTTTGCCCCGCCCGGCGAAGTTTCTCGAAGTCGCGCAAAAGCGCTGGGACAACCAGAAATTCGACGAAGCGGCTTACGAAAAAGGCCTGAAAGAAGGGGTCGTCGAAGTTGTCGCCAAACAAAAGGAAGCGGGCGTTGATCTGATCAACGACGGCGAACTCGGACACACCATGGGCTGGGCTTACGATTACGGCTCCTGGTGGTCGTACATCATCCCGCGATTGGCCGGCGTCGAGGTTACCAACACAGGCCTCTGGTTCACCAAATTGTCGGCGCACACGCAAACGCCGATGGCGCCCAAAGACTTCATCGTCGGCGACTGGGGCGAACGCCGGGACATGGCCAAGTTCCAGGAAGCGTATCTCGACCCGCAATCGGGATGCGGGCTACCCGAGCAGTTCATGACCAACCACAGCCCGGTCGTGAACGGTCCGATCAAGTACAAGGGGCAGGCCTGGATCAAGCGCGATATCGAGAATCTTAAGGCCGCGTTGAAAGCGGCGGGCACCAGCACCGAAGGCGCGTGGATGAATTCGATCGCACCAGCGAGCTGTGCCCGCATGCCGAACGAATATTATAAGAGCGAGGAAGAGTTGTTGTACGCCTGCGCCGACGCTTGCCGCGAGGAGTACAAGGCGATCATCGATGCCGGCTTTATCGTGCAACTCGACGATCCGGCGATCGGCGAGAACTGGGACCAGCAGAAGAACGAACCCAGCATCGAGGGGTACCGCCGCTATACCAAAATGCAAATCGATGCGATCAATCACGCAATCGAGGGTCTGCCGTCCAACAAAATCAGGTTCCACCTATGCTGGGGAAGCTGGCACGGACCGCACACCACAGACATTCCGATGAAGCATCTGGTCGACCTGATGTTGGCGGTCAACTGCGACTATTATTCGTTCGAGGCCGCCAATGCGCGGCATGAACACGAGTGGAAGATTTGGAAAGACGTCAAATTGCCGGCGGGCAAGAAGATTCTACCAGGCGTCGTCACCCATTCGACCAACCTGATCGAGCATCCTGAAATCGTTGCCGACAGGATCATCCGCTTTGCCGAAGCCGTCGGCGCGGAGAACGTGATTGCCTCGACCGATTGCGGCTTGGGGGGGCGAGTTCATCCGCAGATCGCGTGGGCGAAACTCAAGGCACTATCGGAAGGCGCTGCGTTGGCCAGCAAGCAATTATTCAGGGGGCGGGCGGCGGCTTAGCGAAACTATTTCCAGGCAATTACAAGGCCGAAACGCGCCGGTGGTCACCACCGGCGCTTTTCTTCGAACCCCGCGAGGCGCGCCGCTCGTTTTGTTTCCCGATGTATCTAAAGAATCGGAAGCGACGGCGTAACAATTCCGAACACGATGCCGAGAAGCAAGATGGCGGCCGTGAATAAGGCCACGAACTCAGCGGTCGGTATCATTAGCGCCTCCGCCGCCTGAGCCCGCTCGCGCTCGGAAAGTTCCTGAAAGTTTGTTTTCATGGAAACACAAACGCCGGCGGACACACCAGGTTCCACGCTCCGATGGTGGAACCAGCGCCCTATTGCCCGGTTGAAATGGGTCCTGAAACCGCAATGGGAGCGTCGAAAATGAATGTATTGAGCAAAGCCCTTCTCGCCGCCGCAACCGGCGCCGGAATGTTGGCCTTTTTAACTGCCAATGCGTCGGCGGAAATCGTCTGCAACGGAGCCGTGTGTTGGCACTCCCACGATCGCTATGACTATCCGGCGACGGCGGGAGTAGTCATCCACCCGGATACGTGGCGTTGGGGTCCGGGTGAACATTATTCGTGGCGCGAGCATGAAGGCCGCGGCTACTGGCGCGGCGACCGCTGGATGGAGTGGTAAAACAGCGTTACCGAAACGGAACTTGGCCGCCCAATGGGCGGCCTTTTTCTTGCCCGACGGGCGCTGGCGATTGGTCGGCCTTTTTGAGGCTCGTTAAAATTCTATCGAAATCCGAAAAAGATCGGCCACGTCCGGCCGGTAGTATCCACTGGCTTTAACTGGGGAATCGGGAGGATTTGCCATCCTTTCCGAGGTGCTGAGATACGCGTGGAACAAGCGCTCAACTCGTCGGGACCTGATGCCTTTGTTACGCTGGATGCCGTCGCCGACCTGTCAGCGCGGCGGTTCGGCATGAATTGGCGGCGCGCCGGCGCGCGCGGGCCGGCAGCGGACGTCCAGATTGAGATTGTCCAAGGGCAATTTTCGGCGGCGTTCGACCAGCACTGGAACGATCTTCTGTCCCGCGCCGACGTGCCAAACGTATTCATGCAGCCTCGCGTCGTCGGTGCTGCTGGCCCGGGTCGCCGGCTGACGGCTTTGCTGGCCTGGGAAGCCGGGGCGGCCGGAAAGCGCCTTGTCGGATTGTGGGCGTTTGCGATCGGCAAGCCGCATTTATCGGTACTCCCGATCAGCGCGCTGTGCGCGCCGGCGACCGATCATGCTTACCTGTCGGCCCCGGTCATCGATTGCGACCGGCTCGAACCCACCTTAGGCGCGATGCTCGACATCATTGCCGAAGCGCCGGGCCTGCCGAAATTCGTGGCACTTGAAAGCATGAGCGGTGAGGGTCGAACCTACGAAGCACTGATCCGTGTATTGCAGGACCGTCAAAGCCGATTCTGCCAGCTCGACGCCAAAAAGCGCCCCATGCTCGTACCCGGCGCCAAACCCGAAAGCTATCTGGCCGACGCATTGTCCGGCTCCAGCCGCAAGAAATTGCGTCAACATCGGCGGCGCCTTGGAGAGAAGGGGCGGCTGGAGACGCTCGTTATTCGTAGCGCGATCGACGTGTCGCGCGCCTTCGAGACGTTTCTGAAACTCGAGGCTAGCGGATGGAAAGGCCGGCGCGGCACCGCGATCCTGTGTCGCTCGGACGATGCCGCCTTTGCGCGCAACCTTGTCGCGGCGCTTGCGCAGACCGGCGATGCGTCGATCCATATGCTGCAACTCGATGGGCGGCCGGTGAGCATGCAGGTGGTGTTGCGGGCGGGGCCCGCAGCCTACACCTGGAAAACCGCTTACGACGAAGCGCTCAGCGATTTCTCGCCTGGCATGCTGTTGTTTGAAGACTGCAGCCGGGCCTTTCTCACCGACCCGGATATCGCTTTCGCCGATTCCTGTGCCTATGACGACACCGGCTATATGGCGGTATGGCGGGAACGCCGCGTCGTGATCGATCTCTGGTTCGATGCGCGCAGCGGCGTATCCGCCAAATTCTCGGCCGTCGCGCGCGTCCAGAAGGCCTATCTTCCGCTGCGCGAAACTGCCAAACGGGCTTATCTGGGCGTTGCCGAAATCCGAGCGCGGGTGCAGACGGCGGCTGCGTCCCAACAAATCGTGCCGAAGTGCGGCAGCAATCTGCCACCGTCGAATGATTCGTTGGCTCGAGCCTGTAAATCATGAGCGCGCGGAAAACGGACATCGCGATTGTTGGCGGCGGGCTTGCTGGCTCGTTGGCCGCGGCCATGCTCGGGCGCGCCGGTCTTGATTGCGTGCTGATCGATCCGCACGAGGCCTATCCCGACGATTTTCGCTGCGAAAAGCTCGACGGATCGCAACTCGAGATTATGCAAAAGACCGGACTCGCTGAAGCCATTGCTCGGGCGGCTACTCCCGACCGGACCTGCTGGGTGGCTCGCCTTGGGCGTGTCGTGGAGAAGCGACCGGGCGACCAGCTCGGGATTTTCTATGGCCCGCTGGTGAACACGATCCGCGGCGAAATTCCTCGCCGCGTCCCTTTCATTCGCGCTAAAGCCCAAGCGGTTGCCGCTCGCGCGGAGCGGCAGCTAGTAACGTTAGCCGGCGGTGGGCAGATCAATGCGCGCTTGGTCGTGCTGGCCAATGGGCTGAGCGTTTCGTTGCGCGACTCGCTTGCGCTGACGCGCGAGATCGTCAGTCCCTGCCATTCGGTCACGGTTGGCTTTACCATCAAGCCTCGCGGGCAATCTGCATTCGCTTTTTCGGCGCTGACGTATTACGCCGAGCGACCCGCCGACCGAGCCGCGCTCGTGACATTCTTCCCGATCGGCGCAGGTATGCGCGCCAATCTGTTTGTGTACCGCCAATCCGATGATCCTTTGCTGCGGCGGATGCGGAAAGAGCCGCAATCTGCGCTGTTCGAGCTGATGCCAAACCTGCGCCCGATCCTCGGCGATTTCGCGGTGGAGGATAAGGTCCAGATCCGGCCGATCGATCTCTACGTGACGCGTGGCCATCGGCAAGCCGGCGTGGTGCTGGTTGGCGACGCATTCGCGACATCGTGCCCGGCGGCAGGGACCGGCGCGCGCAAGGTGCTGACCGACGTCGAGCGGCTGTGTAACCTGCATATTCCGCGGTGGATCGCTACGCCCGGCATGGATGAAGCCAAGATTGCGGCTTTCTACGACGATCCGGTCAAGCAGGCCTGCGATACTTTCTCGGCCAACAAGGCGTTGCGACTCAAGGCAATGAGCCTAGACGACACATTCTCTGGTGCTCTACGTCGCCGCAGCAAGTTCGTTCTTCAGGCGGCGCGCGGGGCGTTGCGCCGGCGACCGCAGGTCGCTGAAACTCTGCCGGCTGTGCAGCTACCGGTTGAAGCTTCGGCTTAGGTCGCCGCTGCGCGCTTATCCCGGTATGACCGGCGGATGGTAGTGCAGCGTGAACGCCAGCGCCCACAGCAGCAACAGCACCAGCGGCAAGTGCACGAGTAATTGCAGGAAGGTAAAGCCGACGAAATCGCGCGCACGCAAACCCAGCACGCCGAGCAGCGGCAGCATCCAGAACGGATTGATCAAATTCGGCAGCGCTTCCGCGGCATTGTAGATTTGCACCGCCCAGCCGGCGCGAGCGCCGAAAATCAACTCAACGCCATCGCCGATGTAGCCAGAGCCACTGCTCTGGATGTTCGCGCACCCAGCCTTCGATCACTGTCGTGATCGCTTGCGTAGTGCCGGCGATATCGATGCGGCCGTCGGTATCGCGCGCTGGCTCGATCGCTTCCGTGATCTCGCCACGAAACGAATTGCCGTCGGCGAGGCGAATCACACGCAGGCCGTGAATTTGACACTCGGTTTGCCGTGCCAACAGCGCGATCAACGGATTGGCAACGCAACGCCGTCCAAAAAAAATCACTTCCACACCTTTGGTGAAGTGTTGGTCGGAGAGTACGCCGACATGGACGCCGGCTTCCAGCTGCCGCGCTAGCTGGACCGGCGCTGCGAGGCCGGTCGCAATCAGTTCGCCCATCAGCGGCGTGCGGAGCTTGACGATCAGATCGCTGACCGGCGGGATGTTCGGCCGCCGATAAAGCACGGCACTTCTGGCGCCGAGCAAATGACCCATTACTGCCGGCAGTTCCCAGTTGGCGAGATGAGCAGCGAAGCAGAGGAGCGGGCGGCCGCTTGCAATCAGTTGCCGGTAGCGTTCGGCAACTTCCGGCGCGTAGGTGATATCGTTGGGCGAGGGGGAACCGAGGCCGGCGACGGAAAATTCGTCGAGATGCGCGAACTCGACGCCGATCCTGCCGAGGTTATCCCACACGCCGCCGAGAATTTGTTCGATCTCGGCGTCGGATTTTTCCGGGAACGCCGCTCGTAGATTAGCGCGGCCGAGCCGATGCTCCGGCAACAGCGGTCCGAGGCGTCGCATCAGCGTCCCGGCAAAGTTGGCGGTGCGGCGCCGATCCATGCGCTTGGCCGCGCTCAACGTGCCGGCGGCAATCGCGCCGATCGTGGCGTCAAGAAGCTTGATACGCGGCTTCGCCATCGCGCCGGCTGTCAGAAGGTGACGATGATCTTGCCGAATACCTGCCGGCTTTCGAGGCGCGCAAGCCCGCGCTCGAAATCCGCGAGTGCGACTTCGGTGTCGATAACTGGCGCAACCCCATTTGCCATTTTGGCGAGGCTCTCGCGGATATTGCGCATGGAAGCGCCGAATGAGCCGAAAATGCGGTATTGCTGAAGGTAAAGTTGAAACAGGTTCACGGTAGTCGATTGGCCCGAGGTCGAACCACAGGTAACGAGCCGGCCGCCGCGCTTGAGGCAAAGCAACGAGCCGTTGAACGTATCCGGTCCGACGTGCTCAAAGGCGACATCGACGCCTTTTTTATTCGTCAGCTTGCGCACCATCCCCTCGAACCGGTCGGTGCGATAGTTGATCACATGGTCGGCCCCGATCGCCTTGGCTTTGGCGGCCTTTTCGTCGTTGCCGACGGTGGTGATGACAGTGCATCCGATCGCTTTCGCCATCTTGATAGCGGCAGTGCCGATGCCGGAACCGCCGGCCTGCACCAGGATGGTTTCGCCCGGCTCGAGCTTGGCGTTGTCGAACAGCATGTGCTGTACGGTGGCAAACGCGATCGGGGCGCAGGCCGCGTCGCGGAAGCTTACACCAGCCGGGACCGGAACGATCAGCCGGGCCGGCATGTTGACCAGGTCGCGCGCAAAGCCATCGACGTGGAATCCCATGATGTTGGCAACGTTCTCGCACAAGTTATCGCGGCCTTCACGGCAAGCTTTGCAGGTTCCGCAGGTCAGCCCGCCATAAGCGACGACCGCATCGCCGATTTTAAAGCCTGTCACGCCGGGGCCAAGTGCGCGGATTTCGCCGGCGGCCTCTGCGCCGACGATCAGCGGCAGCTTTCGTTTGGCGAAAGCCATGCCGCGCCAGCCCCAAACATCGATGTGGTTGAGCCCGATCGCTTTGATCGCGACTTGCACCTCTCCGGCGGCAGGCGGCGGCGGTGCATCGACCTCGCGCAACTCGATCTTGCGGTCGCTGACAAGCGTAAGTGCGCGCATGGCGTTTGCCGAAATCGGCTTTGGCTGATCCAATAGCGTCACGCCGGCTCCAGCGCCATGACCAGACAGACATTCTGGCCGCCAAAGCCGAAAGAATTAGACATTGCGCGGCGCATTTTGACGTCACGCGCCACATTAGGCACGACGTCGAGCGAGATCGCCGGATCGGGAATAGCGTGATTGATAGTAGGTGGCACGCGCTGGTGTTGCAGTGTGAGCAGGGTGAAGGCCGCTTCCACGGCGCCAGCCGCAGTCAGCGTGTGACCGATCATCGATTTGTTGGAAGAGATCGGAATGCCGCGGATGGCTTCGCCGAACACCGTAGAGACGCCGAGGTGCTCCATCTTGTCGTTTTCAGGCGTCGAAGTGCCGTGAGCGTTGATGTAATCGATGTCTTGCGGTCCGACGCCGGCATCGGCCAGCGCTTTGCGGATGGTGGTGAAGATCGGCTTGCCGTCCGGGCTCGAACGGGTGCGGTGAAACGAGTCCGATTTCTCGCCGTAACCCTCGATGATGCCGATAACGCGTGCGCCGCGCGCGCGGGCGTGATCGAGGTCTTCAAGCACAAGCGCGGCAGCGCCCTCCGCCAGCACGAAGCCGTCGCGGTTCTTGGAAAACGGCTTGGAGGCGCGCTCGGGCGGATCGTTCTGTGTTGAGAGCGCGGAAAGGAGCGAAAAGCGCACCAGCGATTCCGGGGTCAATGACGCGTCAGCTCCGATCGCGAGCGCCGCTTGGCAGTCGCCGCGCCGGATCGCCTCCATCCCAAGCTGAATGGCGCTGGCGCCCGAAGCGCACGCAGTGTTCAGCGAAACCGGCGAACCTTCGGTGCCAAAATGCTCGGCGAGATTTTCGCCAATGATGCCGAATTTGAAAGCGCCGTGGCCGGCGGCGTAATCACGGGCAACCCGCAGGAGATCGGGATAGGTCGTGTCGGCATCGGAGGCCGCCATCTCGGCCATCGCCGTGCGGTCAGCCCATTCGATTTCGAGCGGCGGCGGCGCGAGATAAAGGGGCCCGGGAAAACGGCCTTTCGCGCCGATACCGGATTCGGCAATCGCCTCCTCGCCGGCAAGCAGCGCAACACGCTCGGAGAGTTCGGCCGGCGACATGTTCTCGCGGTATACCTCTCCGACCGTCCCGGCGATCGTAGTGCGCAGTCCTGCGGTAGGAAAACGCGAGATGTGCTTGATGCCCGAAACACCGCCGGAAAGCTTCTTCCAATTATCGGACTTTCCGATGCCGAGCGAGGTGACGATGCCAATTCCGGTGACCGCTACGACGGGGCGGCCAAGCTTGTCGCGTTTGGCGGCAGCCATGACATTCTCCCTCAAACGACCCGTTCAACGAGCGCCAGTCCTTCGCCGCGCCAATTGCCGACGCTGGTGACGACAACCTGAGAGATTTCGGCGGGATTTGCGCCGGTATCCCCGGTTCCCGCCGGCGCGAACAGTTTGCCGTGTTCGAGCACCGCGCAAGCAACCCCCAAATTGGCCACGAATTGGGCCTCCATGCCATGCCCGATATAGGTCCCGGTGTTGCGGACGGGAAGGCCGATCTCCTTGAGCACCGATTGCTCGGCTGCGGTTGCCGGCTGCAAGCCAGCGGCGCCGGAGACCACGACCGCACGCATACGATCAACCTTTTCGGCGATCGTCTCCCACTCGCGGCGAAGCGTAGCCTCGATGTCGCCGGGTTGACGTTTGTTGCGGTCCGAAACCACGGCTGAAAGCCGCCCGCGCAGTCGCGCACCGCGCGCTCGCGCATGCTCGCGGCTTTCAAGCACCAGGAAGGCACCCAGATTCCCGGGTGCGAAACCTCCGGACGCGCCGCGATCCCATACCGGCGCAAAGGCGTTCTTCAGCGCGGCACCCGATTGTTCGAATACAAGCAGGACATCCCAACGTGCGCCGTTATATGCGCCGCCGACCAAAGTGAGTTCGCTCTGTCCCGCAGCGATCCGTGCCTGTGCGATGCGCACGGCGTCCACGCCGGCGGCCTCCTCGCCGAGGAAGGTGCGCGACGAGCCGACGACGCCGTGAACGATGGAGATGTTGCCGGCCAACAAATTTGGCAGCTGCGCGAGAAATAGCGTCGGGCGCAGATCGCTCATCAGCCGCTCGTTCAGGAACGGGCCGCGTTCGGCCACCTTGCGCAGCCCAGTCAGGATTCCGGTGTCGGCCGGAATATCGCGCTCGCCACCGGCTGCGGCTACGATCATGTCGGTGCCGTCGAGCAGGTCCGGCTTGCCGGCGATACCGGCGTCGTTAAGGGCCAAGCCTGCAGCGTACACGCCGATCCTTTGCCACAACTCCATCTGACGTTGGTCGCTCTTTTTTGGTATTTGCCGATCGAAATTAATCGGCGGCAGCGGATGCACGACGTAGGGAGCGAAAGTTTTGGCGTCATAGGCCGGCGGATCGCCGCCCTGCAAGTGCGCCCAATTTGCGTCGAGCCCTTCACCTAGGCACGTAACTAGACCGACGCCGGTGATCCACACCTCGCGGCGTCCGCTCACTTGCTGAGCTCCTTGAGTGCAACATCGAGCTCCGCCGCACGCCGCATGATGGCGCTGCGGAATTCGGGATTAGGAAACGGCGCGAGGCGATAAAGGACCTGCGCTTCGCAGATTTTCCTGTCTTGCCGGAGTCCTCTGCATTCGGCGACCGAGAAGCCCGAACCCTCGTGCGTAACGTTGCCTTCGAATTCGAGTTCATCACCGGGGAGCACGGCGGCGCGGAATTTTGCGTCTTTGACGTTGGCAAGGAATGGCATCGCGGTGAAAGCGCCTCTCGCCATCACCAGCCAGCCGGCCGTTTGCGCCATACATTCAATTTGCAGTACGCCGGGCAGCAGCGGGTAGCCGGGAAAGTGTCCTTCGAAGATCGTGCTGCGCTCCGGTACACGGCAGAATGACCGGACCGAGCGCGCCTCCAGGTCGAGCGCGACAATGCGGTCGATCAGCTGAAAATATTCGAGATGCATAAGTGGCGCCTCAGGCGCCTTTCGCCGCGATCAGTTTGTCGATCTGCTCGGACAGGTTTTTCAATACGAAGTATTGGTCGGTGGTCGCCTTGCCGTCATTGACTTCCTGCGTCCATTGCTCGAGCGGCAGCTTGATCCCGAAGGTTTTGTCGATGGCAAAAGCGATATCGAGGAAATCGAGACTGTCGATTTCGAGATCGTTGATTGCGTGGCTTTCCGGTTTGATATTCTCGCGCGGGATATCGCAGGTTTCCGCAATAATATCAGCGACTTTGTCGAACGTTGCGGACATGCTGCGGACCCCTCCAAGCTGGCCTGCCCGTATAGCGAAGGATGCTGCGAAGTTCAATGTTGCCGGTTGTCGGACGCGTTAGCGTCATTCTTGCCACATTCCCTTCCGCGACCTGACATCCTAAGTTCCGGATAATGCCGTTGCTGTTAGCCGGGAGCGGTCCATGACATGGTACATGAGCAGATTTCTTCGCTGCGGCCTGCTTGCGGCCGGATTCGTGGCGTTGTCGCAGATCGCGGCCGTCGGCGCGCAGGCCGCTGATTACGACGTCGGCGCAATCCACATTAGCAAGCCATGGGCGCGCGCGACGCCGAAGGGCGCGAGCAACGGCGCCGGCTACTTGACTGTAACCAGCGCCGCGACCGCACCCGACCGCATGACCTGCACGGGAAGCGACGCCGCCGCATCGTGCCAAATTCACTCGATGACAATGGACAACGGCGTGATGAAAATGAGACCGGTGGAAGGCGGCCTTGAAATCAAGCCCAGTGAAAGCGTCACGTTCAAGCCAGGTGGTTTTCACATCATGCTGGTTGACCTCAAACATCCGCTTGAGGCCGGCAAAACCGTCGAAGTAACGCTGCAATTCGAGAAGGCTGGCACGGTCAAGGTTGAATTGCCGGTGCTTGCCATTGGCGCGCCCGCGCCCAACGCCGACGCCGGCGGTAACATGGGCAACACGATGCAGGGCGGCAATATGATGCATGGCGGCGGCATGATGCAGATGGACAAGCACTAAGCCGCAGCCCCACCGTCTTCTCTTGGTTGGCGAGCTTGCGCGATCTGCCTTTCGCGGAAATCAAGATCGACCAGTCGCTCGTAACAGGATGCGCCACCGACGCGGCCAATGCCGCGCTTTGCCAGACCATCATCGATCTTGCGCATCGTTTCGGCGGCGTCGCAGTCGCCGAGGGTGTGGAAAGGACCGCCGATTTGCAAGCGCTCATGATGATGGGCTACGATTACTGTCAGGGTGTGTTGATCGGCCCGCCGGCGCCGAAGCCTCGCTTCCTCGAGCTATTGCGCGCGCGCACCAGCAATAAGCCGCCGGCGAGCGCGCCGGAGACGAAATCCGCGCCAAAACCCATCGGCCAGGTCGCCTAGCTGAGGACCGGCTCCGTGAAGGGTGCCGGCACGCCTTCAGGCACCGGCATGCGAAAGACGTTGAGGATCATCGAGATCATCGCGTAGTAACCGAGGATGCCGGTCAGCTCGACGATCCCGGCGTCGCCGAGCAATTTGTGCACGCGTCTGTAAGTCGAATTGCTCACCCGCCTCCGCGCGTAGAGTTCTGTGACGAAGGCGTAGATTGCCATCTCGTCGGAAGGCGCCGATTTTGGTGCGCGACCGGCGTGGATGTCCCGGATGGTAGTCTCGCTGACGCCCTGCTTTAGTGCAATGCGCGCGTGCGCGTACCATTCAAACTGAGCTTTCCAGTATCGGCCGGTGCACAAGATCGCCAGTTCCGACAGCCGCGGTGGAACGCGCGTTTTGAACCGCACGTGGCCGCCAAGCTGTTGCGCCAGCATGCCGAAGGCCGGTGCGTATAGATAAATGGCGAACGGCCCCTCGTTGCTAAACCGGCCGCGTGGGCCGGCGTTGATCGCCTCCACGATCGCCTGTTGCTCCGGCGTAAGGCTGCCCATCGGCAGTGCTGGTAGTCGCTGAGCCGGCTGTTTGGCAGGCCGTTTGACGCGCGCGTGCGAGGAGTGTTTAGCCATGAGATCCCTTCCAACTACTTTTTCCCAACTAGATCGATCAGTGCCGACATGCCGACATGCGCGGTGCCTTCGTTGATGACGTTGTCTCGCTCGCTGATTTCGAGCTCGGAGAAATCGCTGAACGCCTTCTGCAGGAGATCGCGCGTGTACATGAGCTCAGCATGAGGCGGGCCGCCCGTCCGGTAGTTAAGCTGCGGCGGGCGATAGCTTTCCATCAGCAAAAGTCCGCCCGGCTTGAGTGCGGCTTTAAGGTTGGCGAAAAACTTATCGCGCTCGGCGCCGGCGAAATGAATAAAAATCGCTGCGATTACGTCAAACGCGGCTATCGGCCAGCGCCACGAAGTGAGATCGGCAACCTCGGTCGCAATTCGCACGCCGCGTTCCCGCGCCAGCGCGCGCGCTTTAGTGAGCGCAGTTTCGGAAAAATCGACGGTGAGCACGTCGAGCCCTTGTTCGGCGAGCCAGACACCGTTGCGGCCCTCGCCATCGGCGACCGACAACGCCGTCTGTCCGCCGTGCAGGCGATGGACCTGGTTTTTGAGGAAGGCGTTCGGCTCTTTGCCGAACAGGTAATCGGGTGGGCGATAGCGGGCTTCCCAACGCTCCAATTCCGACATCAGCTTCCTCCCGCCAGGCTTTTGGCATCTTGCGCCGAATTGCGCTAGTGGAGCGGATTTGACATTCGCTGCCCACCCAGCAGCAAATTCGTGAAGGCGAATGTCAAATCCAAAGCTGCACGCGCCGCATATTTGCTAGTGGTCTTTTGGATTCTAACATTCGCATACGAGAGCGCCGAACACGGATACGAATGTTAAAATCGAACCACTAGGGCTTGGGCCATGACGGTTGTCGTGAAGGCGCTATTTTTCGATGTTTTCGGCACGCTGGTGGATTGGCGAGGTTCGATCGCGCGCGAAGCGAGAGCGGTACTAGAACCGCGCGGCTATGCAATTGACTGGCTGGCCTTCGCCGATGCTTGGCGCGGCGAATATCAGGGCGCGATGGAGGAGGTGCGCGCAGGCCGGATTCCATTTTGCAAACTTGACGTGTTGCATCGGCGCAACCTCGATCGCATCCTGCCGTCCTTTGACGCCGGTGACGCGGGCGAGGAAGATCGACGCAATCTCAACATGGCCTGGCACCGGCTCGATGCATGGCCGGATGTGCCACCGGCTCTGGTCCGGCTCAAGCGCAAATATCTGTTGGCGCCGGTGTCGAATGGCAACATCTCGTTGATAGCCGATCTGGCGCGGCGCAACGGCTTTGCTTGGGATGCGATTCTCGGCGCCGAGTTCAGCGGCGACTATAAGCCGAAGCCCGCCGTCTATCTCGATGCAGCCGGCGCATTCGATCTAGCACCGGAATGCTGCCTGATGGTTGCCGCGCATAGTGACGATTTAGTTGCCGCGGCCGCAGCCGGCTTGCGTACGGCGCACGTAGCGCGACCCGACGAGAAAGGAAAGGGCCGCGGAGAAGCGGCGCCAAGCATCGGCGTCGATTTCGCGGCCAGGGACCTTGGAGACTTAGCGGAGAAACTCGCGGCCTGAACTGTCGGCTTTCGGCGCGGAAAGATTTGCGCCCGCACGGCTATTTTGCGTGCTGCGCGCCGCATCTGCGTTTCGAAGTATCGGTCGGTCAGTCGGCCTAATAATTCCAGAGCGGCGGTCATTGGAGGCTCCCACGTTTTAGACGGCCTCGCTTGGGGTATCCAACGTTAACGCGGTCATCCGGTTCCGACGTGACCTCAATCACAACAATTCATTAACCGTTTGGCATCCTGATATTATTGCAATATTTTCAGGATCGGTTGAGAGGAATCCGCGCATCAGCCGCCAATAGGGGGATAGTCGATATACCCCTTCTCGCCGCCCTTATAGAAAGTCGGCCGGTCCGGAGCGTTGAGCGCGGCGCCACGCCGGAAACGCTCAGGCAAATCGGGATTGGCGAGAAAGAGCGTCGCAAAGGACACCAGATTGACTGTGCCTTCGCGCAGGGCCGTATTGGCGCGCGCAAGATCGTAGCCTTTGTTACCCATCAGGGCGCCACGCCAGATGCGGCGGAAAAATCTAATATCAGGCTTTTCGCCGGCTGCTATCGGATCGGTGGGCAACGGTTCGACAATATGCAGATAGCCGAGCCCAAACCGGTTCAGTTCGTTGACCACAACGCTAAACGTCGCCGCGGGATTACTATCGGCGATGTCATTGAAGGGATTAGTCGGCGCAAGCCGCACGCCGACGCGTTCAGCACCCCATTCGCCGACAATCGCCTCCACTACTTCGATCAGGAAGCGGGCGCGGTTGAGTGCGCTACCGCCATAGCGATCGTTACGCCGATTGGTCTTGTCTCTGAGAAACTGATCGATCAGGTAGCCGTTGGCTCCATGCAGTTCGACGCCGTCAAAGCCGGCGCGTTTGGCGCAGGCGGCGCCGCGTCGGAATTCTTCGACCACGGTCGCAACCTCCGCCGTTGTGAGGGCCCGCGGGGTCACGAAGTCTTGCAAACCCTGCGCCGTAGGGATTTGGCCGGCCGGCTTGAGCGCCGACGGCGCGACTGGAACTGCGCCGTTGGGCTGCACCGACGGATGCGAGATGCGTCCGACATGCCAGAGCTGAAGAAAGATGCGCCCGCCCGCCGAGCGGACCGCATCGGTGACCGTCTTCCAGCCGGCAACTTGCGCGTCGCTGTAGATTCCCGGCGTCCGCGCATAACCCTGGCCCTGCGCCGACACTTGCGTGCCTTCGGTGATGATCAGGCCGGCGCTGGCGCGTTGTACATAGTAGGTAACGCTGATCTGGCCCGGCACGTCGCCTGGCCCGGCGCGATTGCGCGTCATCGGCGCCATCACCACCCGGTTAGGCAGATGCACAGAGCCGAGATCGAACGGCGAAAAGACGTCGACGGTTCGATTGTTTTTGGTCATGACAATGAGGCAAAACGCAATGAGGGAAAGCGAGTTGGGCAGTTCCTGATTTTGGATGGCGCAACGTTCAAATCAAGTGACGTTGAAGACATTTCATTGGGCAAGCCGGTCTTTAAGGCGTCGAGCAAAAAGGGCCTTAGCCTCCCGTAAGTTTGCCTGAAAGTTTGCACAAATGAGCAGCAATTCGTTGCGGCTTTTTCACAACTTGGTCACGCTCGCCTGCTCAAGTCTTCGTCGGCTGGGGAAAGGATCTTTTATCCTTCCGCATCAAAGGAGGCCGACATGCCGATGCGAGACGAGCTCACCTTCACGGCCCGAACGGCGAACACGGCGCCGGAGAGCGACGCGTGGGCGATCGTCGGCTTTTGTCTGACGGGTCTGCTGATGTCGCTTTATTTCACCGCGACTTCGGTGTCGTTGGACGATGTCCCGCTGCTGATAGCACAATATAACGTCGGTTGACTGGGCCAGCTATCGCGTTGCCGCCAGCCACCTTCCAGGCCTTCACCCATTGGGCGGCTCGACGCTGAAGCCGTCGCCCTCGACGACTAACTGCCCATCGGCGACAGCCCGCGTCCAGCGGCTGGTTGCCAAAATTCCGCCAAACGAGAAATAATGCAACGCCACGCCCACCGGTGCCGCATCCGCCAGCATGCGGATCAGATAATCCGGCGTTGCCATGACGAACATCTGTCGCATTAGCCCGGCGCGTTGGGCGATCGCGCTCGCTGAGGCGCGCACGCCGCAGCGGCTCGCATATCGTAGCAGTGAGGTAAGGTTGGTCGGTCCGGCAAGTCCTACGCGGACCCGGTGATCGAAGCCGTACCCGCGCAGTTGCGCGATGAAATCGAGAATGGCCCGGCCGTCAAACGAAAATTGAGTGACGATTTCCACGGTTAGTCCGATCGCCTCAGCCGCAGCGACCTTGTCGGTGAGCGCGCGCCACAGTTCGTCGTCGCCGATACGCGGATGCCCCTGCGGGTAACCGGCTATGCCCACGGTGCGGATACCGCGCCGGCGCAGCACGCCAGAATCGATGACATCGAGGGCGGAGCGGAACGGCCCGCTTTCGCCGCGGTCGCCGGCGACGACCAGTACGCTGTCAACCGCCGCCTGGCCGTTAAGTCGCGCCAGAAATTCGTCGAGGACTGCGGCGCTGGCAAAGTTACGAACCGCCACGTGCGGTACCGGCTCCAGGCCGGCGGCGCGCACGCGGACGGCGTTGTCGACGGGTTCAGTCGCCGGTCGGTTCGGCACCGCGCTGAGATAGACACGCGTGCCGCGCTTGAGTGCCGAGAGGCCGGCGATATCGGCCGCCGAAGGCCGCGTCGCTTCGATGGAAAATTCGGTCATCAGGGCGACGATGCGCCCAACGGTATCAAGCGGCCGCCAGTTGGGGGCGGGCGCGGTCATGCGTCGTCCTTTCGCATACCGTGTCGGCTGGCGCTCACGCGCGTCGGCGCGAAATCACGAACGATTCGTCGAAGAACCAGAGACCGCCGCGCTCCTGCAACACCTCGCGGGTCGCTTCGGCGTAGCGACCATCGGCGACGGCCTCGCCGAGGCGGTCGTCCTCAACCTGCGCCACGTAGATTGCCGCGTTCCAAGCCGCGAACAGCGTTGAGGTGCCGATTGATTCGGAGATTTCCGATGGCAGCGTGTGCATGACGTAGCGGAAGAGTGAGCGATTGTCGGCGTAGGCGTTGAAATTGAGGTCGCGTGCCGCCGGCCCAAGCTCGTGTTTGACTGCTTTAAGGATCGCATGCCGATCGTGGATGAATGGTTGGTCGTCTGGCCAAACCCGCTGAATGATCTCCATGCCAGGGTCATGGCCATGGGAATGGATGCCGATCAGCCGGCCGCCGGGCCCGAGCGCACGTGCCAGCGGTGCGATCACCCGCTGTGCTTTGAATTCGAGCGAGGCCCGCGCGCGATAAGGCTGCGAGGCGATCACCAGATCGTAGTTGGCGCTAGTGCCGCCGGCGCGGGGAATGATTGGATCGAGCAGGAAACGATGGTCTTCGCGATAGACCACAAGCACCACCGGTCGTTCATAGATCGGATTGCCGGTACGGGCGCTGACACCGGCCCGCCAGTTTTGCGCCAAGAATGGCTCAAGATCGATAATCTGCTGCTCGAATCGGTGGGCGGAATTGCCGATCAGCGGCAACTCATGCCACACCATGCTCGATGCCGCGTTGAGCGATTTCACGTGCAACCACGGCGCATCGGCGTATGCGAGGTTGGTCAGCACCAAAACTGTTGCCGGATGTTCGAAAAAACGGTCTGACATTTTTTGCAGCGTGAGGCGGATGTCCTCGAGGCTGATTTCTTTGCCGACGATGTAGAATGGCATGTGCGCGAAGCGATCGTGCATGGCGCGCATGACGCGCGTCAGCACCGAGCCGTCGCCAACGCCGGCATCGAACACGCGCAATGCCGGCGGCCGCGGGTGGACGTGGGCGAGTTCTTCGGAGACGCGGTGCGCGACCTCCCATTTCTCGCTGCAGGTATTCACGAACAAGAGATATTTTTGGCGATTGTCGAAGAAGCGGAAATTCCGTTGCGGATCCGTCGGTTTGAGCAGGCCATTGACCGGCTGCAATGGTGGGGCAGCGGTCGTGCGAGCCTCGCGTGAACGTTCGATAACGATTGGACGGGGCCCTTGCGGAGGATGCGTCGTCATGAACCCATGGATGCGGTCAAGCGTGTCGGTGGTGATGCGGCCGCCGTTGCGCAATCGCGAGGTGAGCTTGCCGTCATTGACGGCACGGCGACCGAAGGTTGATTCCGCGAGCCCGGCTTGCCGGCAATAATCGGAGATTTCCTGCAACAATTGTTGCGCGTTCATGGGACGCTGTCCTCAGGTTTCCTCGACCCGTACGCATGCTTTCCGTGTTCTTTTGCACGCACGGTTTCCATGCTTTCAGCGAACCAAATCACGGGATTGAGGGTCAACCACAAAATGCCCCATTATTTAGATGGGCAGAATAATGGGCAATTTCCCACCAAAACCAACGTTCGGTTTGGTGCGATGCAGCACGAATGGCCTCCAAATAGGCCACAATATGCAAAAAAGTACCGCGTCGACACGCATGTGTTGGGACGGACGGCCCATCGCTGGGGAGCAAGGAGTGGGCGGCCGGCTGCGCGACAGCGCGGCTTGATGTATGATCATTGAGGGACGTTGAATGATTTGGGGTCGAAAAAATAAGCCGGTGGCGCCCGCCGCCGCGCAAGGTCAGCCGCCAACGCCGCTGAAAGCGGCGATACATCAGGCGCGGCTTGAGGCGGCCGAGCGCACCAGCGTCGTGGTCGATCTCCGCGATGCCGAAGCGGCTCGCCTCGAGCTTCTCAATGAAGCCCTCGATCCGCTGTTTGCCGACGTGCCGGCCGAGATCGATCTGTTCGACCGCGGTCTAAGCCGCGGTGATACACCGCGGCTTTGGATCGACCCGGTGGCGCACGTTGCCATGGGACGCGACAAGCGCAGCTACCGGTTTTTGCTCGACAACCGTTTTGGCCGCCGCGTCCTCGCCGAGTCGCACGAAATTCCCGACATCGTGAAAGCCGTCACCGATTATGTGGCGCGCCGGCTGGTTGAGCGCGAGCGCGCCCTCGAAGACGGTTCGGATCTGATTTCCCGTGCCGGCACACGTAACGCGATGATCCCACGCCGGCGCTGGCGCAATTTCGGCGTGCTTTTGCTCGGGTTCGTCGTGGGAGTCGTTACGCTCGCCGTCGCCGCATTTATTTTTGCGGGCTTATTCTAGAACAATACGCGCCGTTCGACTTCGCCGACGCTTTCGTCGGCCCTGAGCTGGCGTGTGATCATCTCGCAATGCCAGCCTCCGGGCGCGCCGTCGATATGGAAGATGTTGTAGCCCGATGCGTCTTCGTGGCCGTACGGCGCTTGCGCCGACGCCGAAGGCACACCGACCGCCGCGATCCTACCGTGCGGGCCGTCAAGCCACACCAACGAGCGGCTGTGATCGTGACCGTGCAAGACGAGATCGGCGCCGTGCTTGGCGAGCACGGCACGGAACTCGGCGGCGTCGATCAGCCGGCGCAGATAGCGGTTAGGCGGACTAATCGGTGGATGATGGATGAGCACGACGCGGAACGATCCGCGCGTTTGCTCCAATGCGTCCGCCAGGCGGCCGAGTTGGCCTTCGCCGAGTTGGCCGGTGGCTAAAAACGGCCCGGTTGCCAGTGCGGTCGACAGCGCGATCAGCGTGATCGCTCCGCGACGGCGTATAAAGGGAAATGTCCCGCTCGCGGTCTTGTCATCGGCTTGCATGAACTCGCCCCAATACTCGGCGGGACCGCGCTGCGCTTCCGGTACGTAAAGATCGTGATTGCCGGGAATGACCGTGATGCGCTCCGGCGTACCGAGCGATTCCAACCATTTCCGCGCCCAGGCATATTCGGACGGCAGCGACAGATTAACGAGATCGCCGGTGACGGCGATGTGGTCGACGCCGCTTGCCTGCAAATCTCGAGTGATCGCATTCAATGCCTCGATACGGTGGATGTATTTGCGCCGGCGATGCCAATTGATGAAGCCAAGCCCGCGCTTGCTGGCGAATTCGGCGAGCCGGCCGGGGCGCATCGCAAGGTGCAGGTCGGAAATATGGGCGAGCGCGAACATGCGTGCATGATGTTATGCGATCAAGCGTGAAACAATGGTTTCCGCACGTTCGGCTCGGCAAATCAGGAACTGCCGATCAGGATGCCCGCCGCAAACACCAGCGCGCCGCCGACCACGACTTGAAACGCAGCCTGCAAGAACGGCGTGTCCATATAGCGGGTGCGGATCCAGGCGATCACCACGAGTTCGACCGCCACCACAGCGAAAGCAAGCGCGGTCGCCGTATAAAAATGCGGAATGAGGTAGGGGAGCGTATGGCCCAGCCCCCCGATTGCAGTCATCGCGCCGCAGACCGCACCGCGCACCAGCGGTGCGCCGCGCCCGGTGAGTGAACCATCGTCGGACAGGGCTTCGGCAAAGCCCATGGAAATACCGGCGCCGACCGCGGCCGCCAATCCAACCAGAAACGTCGCCCAGGTGCTGTGAGTGGCGAATGCTGCGGCGAACAGCGGCGCCAGCGTTGAAACCGATCCATCCATCAGGCCGGCGAGCCCAGGCTGGACATATTGCAGGACGAACATGCGCCGCGCGGTCTCCTCCTCGGCGGCGCGCGCGCCGGGAGTGATATGTTTGTCGAGATCGTGGGCTAACTGTTCGTGCTTGTCCTCGTCAGCGGCGAGCTTCGTCAGGAGATCGCGCGTGGCCGGATCGCGGGCGGCCTCGGCCGCGCGGCGATAAAACCGCGCCGTCTCGATTTCCATCTCCTCGGCAAATTTGCGCGTGTCATCGATTGCCAGCGGCCGGTTGAGCCAGATCGGTTTGCGCGCAACGAAGCCTCTGACGTCCTGGCGGCGAATGAGCGGCAGGAAGTCGCCGAATTTTTTGCGATACAGGTCGAGCAACATGTCATGATGGCCGAGTTCCTCGTCCGCCATCTTGTCGTACATCCCCGCGGTGTCCGGAAAGGAAGCACGCAGTCCATCCGCGAATGAGCGATAGATACGGCTGTCGTCGTTTTCGTTGGAAATCGCGAGCGCCAGAATTTCGCGTTCGCTCAAGTCGGAAAAGCGCTTCACGGGCGGCCTCGATTGCGCCCCTATCTTAGAATGTTTCTAAAGTCGAATGCTAGGGACATGGATCGCCTGTTAGTGAGACTTCGGCTTGGTCGGAGCCACTTGAGGAGCCCGGGAAGAGACGGTCCAATGCCGGCACCGCCCTTCGAAGGCTTTAAATTCCCGCGCAGCCATATCGTGTTCGCATGAAATTCGATTCCATCCGCCAGTTGCTCGAGCCGTTGGTACGTAATGTCCTGCACCTTTATTGGCGCTTCTCGCGTGGTTTGACGATCGGCGTGCGCGGCCTTGTTATCGACGGGGCGGGGCGGGTGTTCCTGGTCAAGCACAGCTATGTCGCCGGCTGGCATTTGCCGGGCGGCGGCGTCGAAACCGGCGAAACGCTGAGCACGGCACTGGCGCGTGAGTTGCGCGAGGAGGGCAACATCGAGCTTGGCGAGACGCCGCAATTTTTCGCCGTCTACTTCAACCGGCGGGTTTCGCGCCGCGATCATGTCGCGCTTTATGTCGTGCGGTCGTTCCACCAGCGCGGCGCGCCGCAACCGAATGGTGAAATCGTGGCGCATGGATTTTTTGCGCCGGACGCGCTGCCGCCGGATACAGGGCGCGCGACCCGCGAGCGCATCGCCGAGGTGCTCGGTGGGCGCAGCGTTGCGGAACTCTGGTGAAGGAACCGCAACGTTACAGCGGTTTAATTTTTTCCGCGTCATTTGGTCATAAGCCCGTCACGTAGCTGCAACCATCGCTCCAGCCGCCGCGTTGGCAGGCATGGACCGCTTTGCGCGGCAAAAGGAGAGATCGATGCGGAAGACAACGCTTGCATTGGCTGCGGCCTTGGCTCTCGGCGCGGCCAGCATTTCGACCGGCGCGATGACAACGCCTGCGATGGCGCGCGGCATGCATATGGGCCACATGGGTGGCGGTCACTGGGGCGGCGGTCACTGGGGTGGCGGTGGCGGCTGGCGCGGTGGTGGCTGGCGCGGTGGTGGTTGGGGTCCGGGCGTAGCGCTTGGCCTCGGCTTGGGTGGTCTCTATGCCTATGGCGGTGGCCCGTATGGTTATTGTGGCGGCTACCCGTACTATTACGGCTATTACAACAACTGCGGACCGTATTATTACGGCTGGTAGCTTTCCTCCTCGCGAAGCAAGTGCCGCGCCCGGCTTGCGGCGCGGCACTTGTATTCGAGCATGATCCGGGAAAAACCCCGTTCTCGGACTTAATCCGAGGGTGAATACCGGTTTTCCGCTCAGATCATGCACCAACAAATTTCCCGCGGTCATGCGGTGCTGTGAAATCGAGAACCGGCCCGATCGGCACAATGCCGGTCGGATTCACGTTGCGATGACTGCCGTAATAGTGCCGCTTGATGTGATCGAGATTGACGGTCTCGGCGACGCCGGGCACCTGGTAAAGGTCGCGCAAATAATTCCACAAATTCGGGTAATCGATGATCCGCCGCAGGTTGCATTTGAAATGACTGTAATAGACGGCGTCGAACCGCACCAATGTGGTGAATAATCGCCAGTCGGCTTCGGTGATTTGCTTGCCGACCAGATAACGCTGGCGGGATAGTCGAGCTTCGAGCTGATCGAGCGTGGCGAACACCGCCTGCGCCGCTTCTTCGTAAGCGGCCTGGGTGGTGGCAAAGCCGGCTCGGTACACGCCGTTGTTGACGGTGTTGTAGACGACATCGTTGATGCGATCGATGTCCGAGCGTAGCGCCCGCGGATAATAGTCCGTGTGCACGTCGGTGAAAGCATCGAACGCCGAATTGAGCATGCGGATGATTTCCGAGGATTCGTTGTTGACGATGGTCCGTCGCTTTTTGTCCCACAGCACCGGCACGCTGACGCGGCCGCTGTAATGCGGATCGGCGAGCGTGTAGATGTCGGCAAGCGTCGATTTGCCGTTGACGGTATCCAGAGTCGCGCCGGGCTCGGTGCCGAATTCCCAGCCCTTGCTACCGAGATGTGCGATCGTCACCGAAACCGAAATCGTCTGGTCGAGCTTTTTCAGCTTGCGGAAAATCAACGTGCGGTGCGCCCACGGGCAAGCCAGCGACACATAGAGGTGATAGCGGCCGGCTTCGGCCGGAAATCCGTCCTTGCCGGTCGGGCCGGCGCTGCCGTCAGCGGTGACATAGTTGTGAAAGACCGTGGGTTTGCGAACGAAATGGCCGTCCTGGACGCGCATGTCCACGTCCCGCCA
>JASHSY010000329.1 GCA_030040825.1 Xanthobacteraceae bacterium | reverse complement strand
TCTCGCCGAGCGCAACATCGCGACCTTCTCGACCGACCTCGATTCCTTCGACTTCAAGCTGCATAAGCCCGAACAGGTCATCAAGTCGGTCATGAGCAAGCTCGAGAAGCACGGCAAGGGCATCATTTTGATGCATGACTTCCAGCGCGCCACCGCCGAGGCGATGCCGGAACTGCTTAAGCAACTCAAAGCTGGCGGCTACAAGGTCGTGCACTTGGTGCCGCGCGCGCCCGTGACGACGATCGCCAAATACGACGAAATGGTCGCCCAGCAGGACAAGCTGTCGTCGAACAATACGCGGCCGGCCGCGAACGTCTTCCACACCATCGGTGAGTATAAGGGCTCGCCGGCGCCGGCATCGGCGAATTCGCAATAGCGGCGTTTCGTCTTCAGCGCATGAAACGTTCCGCACCGTACGGCTTCGGATCGCAGAACGGCGTCGTACCGGTCATCATCTCGGCAATCAGGCGGCCGGTTACCGGTCCCAGCGTCAACCCCCAATGCGCGTGACCGTAGGCGAGCCACAATCCGCGCTGGCGCGGCGCCCGTCCGATGACCGGCCGCGAGTCGGGAAAGCACGGTCGAGCGCCGAGCCAAGGTTTCACTTCGACCGGTTCGCCAAGCGGAAATAGCTCGCGCGCCGCCGGCAACAGCCGATCAAATTGGACCGGAGTCGGGCGTGCGTCACGGGCGGCAAACTCGACGCCGGTGGTGATGCGGATGCCCTGCTCCATCGGTGCCAGCACGTAGCCGTTTTCGGTATCGAGGACCGGACGCGACAGTCTGGCATTGCCGTGCGGGCGGTAATGCCGGTGGTAACCGCGTTTAACCGCAAATGGCAGCTTGATGCCGAGCGGCGCAACGATATCCGCAGCCCACGGGCCAAGTGCAATGACGACATCGCGGGCATCGATCGGCCCGGACGCAGTGTCGACGCGCCAATAGGGCTCGGCCCGATGCAGCGTGCGCGCGTCGCCCGTCAACATCAGGCCGCCGAGTTCGGCAAAACGCGCGGCATAAGCCTGCGTCAACGCCAACGGATTATCGATGCTGACGGCCCCGGTCCAGTGCACGGCGTGCCGGAACACGCCGTTGAGCGCCGGCTCAAGCGCCAAAGCCGCATCACGATCGAGCAAAACATTGGCGATGCCGAAGCGTGCGGCAATTTCGAGCTCGGGCGTCAATGCGGCAACAGCCGCCTCGGTACGATAGAGCTTGAGCCAGCCGCGGCGGCTGAAGTGGCGTTCGGCGCCGGCTTCGGCCGCCAGCGCTTCGTGTTCGCTGACCGCGCGCGCCATCAACGGACGCATGAGTTGGGCGGTTTCCAAGAGCGGCCCAGGCCTTGACGCCGCCCGGAATGCCAGCAGCCACGGCACAATCCGTGGCAAATATGCGACGTGATAATTCGCTATCGGCGAACGTTTGAGTGCGATGCGAAGCAGTTCAACCAGTTTCGAAGGAAAGGCCGGCGGAAAAACGGTATTGCCTTCGATAATGCCGGCGTTGCCGTAGGATGTACCCTCCCCCGGACCTTGACGGTCGATCAGCGCAACCGCCATCCCGCGCTTGGCGAGATGCAGCGCCACCGACGTCCCGACTACGCCGGCTCCAAGGACGATGATATCCGTATGCGCCAGGACGACCTCCGCAGCTGCTAGTGGAGCGGATTTGACATTCGCCACCCGCCCAGCGGCAAACTCCCGAAGCGAACGTCGAATCCAAAGCGCCACTAAGCCTTATATCTAGTGGTCCCTTTGATTCTAACATTCGCACGAGAGGATGCCGGAACGGATGCGAATGTTAAAATCCGACCACTAGCTAATGCCGGCGGAGGCATTCCGCCAGATTACGAAAAACGCGCGCATTTGCCCGCTGGCGCGCGCCGTGTTAGCGAAACTCAAGCAGCAGGAGAAATAAGTGCGGCCGCTGGTTATCGCCCCGTCGATCCTTTCCGCAAACTTTGCCACACTTGGCGAGGAAGTGCGCGCGGTCGATAACGCCGGCGCGGATTGGATTCATGTCGATGTGATGGACGGTCATTTTGTACCCAATATTTCGATCGGGCCGGATGTGGTGAAATCGCTGCGCCCCTACAGCAAGAAAACATTCGATGTCCATTTAATGATTGCACCCTGCGATCCGTATCTGGAAGCCTTTGCCAAAGCCGGAGCGGACATCATCACGGTGCACGTCGAGGCCGGGCCGCATGTGCATCGTTCGCTGCAAGAGATTCGTGCGCTCGGCAAGAAAGCCGGCGTGACGATGAATCCGGCAACACCGACGGACACTGTCGAGTCGGTGATCGACATTGTCGATCTCATTTTAGTCATGTCGGTCAATCCGGGCTTCGGGGGCCAAAAATTCATCCCGGCAGCCATTGAAAAAATCCGTAAGGTGCGCGCGCTGGCGGGCGGGCGGCCGATCGATATCGAAGTCGACGGAGGCATCACCCCGGAGATCGCACCGGAGGTGGTGCGTGCAGGCGCCAACGTGCTGGTTGCCGGCTCGGCCGTGTTCAAGGACCGCACACCGGATTCCTATCGCAACAATATCGCGGCGATCCGCCATGCCGCGTCGCTTGCTCGCGGAGAAGCCGCGTAATGGGCATGCTCGTCGATGGCCGATGGCGCGGCGACGAGGACCCATCGAGCGAGATCGGCACAGCCGGTAACTTTCAGCGCGTCGACAGTGTTTTTCGCGATCGTATCACTGCCGACGGCTCCTCCGGCTTTAAGGCCGAAGCGGACCGTTATCACCTTTATGTCGCCTACACCTGCCCGTGGGCACACCGCACGCAGATTTTTCTCGCGCTAAAGAAGCTCAAAGGCGCGATCAGCCTCGCCATCGCCGTTCCCGGGCTGCGTGAGGAAGGCTGGACGTTCGAGGCCAGCCCCGCCTTTCCCGATTGTCCGCCCGACAGGATCAACGGCTTCCGTTACCTGCATCAAGCCTACACCGCGAGTAATCCGCACTACACCGGCAAAGTGACTGTGCCGACGTTGTGGGACAAAAAGACCGGGCGGATCGTAAATAACGAATCCTCCGAGATCATCCGCATGCTCAATTCGGAGTTCGCCGGCATCGGCGCCGATCCCGCCGACTATTATCCGCCGACGCTCCGCGCCGAGATCGATCGCGTCAACGCACAAGTCTACGCCAACATCAACAACGGCGTTTATCGTTGCGGCTTCGCGCGCTCGCAGGCCGCGTATGAGGAAGCCTATGACGCCCTATTCGCCACGCTCGACGAGATCGAGACGCGGCTCGGCCGGCAGCGTTATCTTGTCGGCAATCAGATCACCGAAGCAGACTGGCGCTTGTTTCCGACGCTGGTGCGCTTCGACGTCGCCTATTTCTCGCTGTTCAAATGCAACAGAAACCGGATCGCGGATTTTCCGAATCTGCTGAACTATATGCGCGAGCTTTACGCGATCCCCGGCGTCGCCGAGACGGTGAAGCCCCGCTACTACGTCATGGGCTATTACTCGATTAGGCGCGTCAATCCGACCGGCATTATTCCGAGAGGCACGCCGGTCGATTTCCGCCAGCCGCATGATCGCGCGCGCTTTGCGGCTTAGACGCCAACCTCACCGCCGGCGGTATTGAATATTCACCGACGACAGACGGTCGCCGAAATGGCGGTCCATCCAGCCAAGGAATGAGGAAAGCAGCCGCGCCTCGTCGCCGCGCTCCGGCGACCTGATCTCAACCTCCACCGCGTTCTGTGCGCCGGGATGCAGCTTAAGCGACCCCTTGTAACGGACGTGCCTCCAACGGGCCGCACGCTTGCCGGCGCCGGCCCGCATGAAGGTGCCGCGGCCAGCTTTGCGGATTTCAGCCTGTTTCTTGACCACTGCGCCGTAGAGGCCGGTGCCGTCACGCGGAACGATCTCAAGGAGCTTCATAGCCTTGCCCCGGTGATTCGCTAACGGATTTCACAGCATCGCACAGTGCGACGCAATTGTTGAGGGTGGCTTGATCTGCTACAGCCCAAGCTTGCGAGGTAACGATGATACCGCGTTATTCCAGGCCCGAAATGGCGGCGATCTGGTCGCCGGAGACGCGTTTTCGCATCTGGTTCGAAATCGAGGCACACGCAGCCGACGCCATGGCCGAACTCGGGATCATTCCGAAGTCGGCCGCGGCAAAAATTTGGGCAAAGGGCAAGAACGCCAAATTCAACGTCGGCCGCATTGTAGAAATCGAACGCGAGACCAAACACGACGTGGTCGCATTCCTGACCCATCTGGCCGAGATCGTCGGACCGGAAGCACGTTTCGTGCACCAAGGGATGACTTCTTCCGACGTGCTTGACACTTGTCTGAACGTGCAGCTGATACGCGCCGCCGATATTTTGATCGCCGATGTCGCCAAGCTCAAAGCCGTGCTCAAACGTCGCGCGCGGCAACATAAAATGACGCCAACCATCGGCCGTTCGCACGGCATCCATGCCGAGCCGACGACTTTTGGCCTGAAGCTCGCTTACGCTTATGCCGAGTTTGATCGCGCCGAAGCGCGCCTTAAGGGCGCTCGCGACGAAGTGGCGACCGCCGCCATATCCGGCGCCGTCGGCACCTTCGCACAGGTCGATCCACGGGTCGAAGCGCACGTCGCGCAGGCCATGGGATTAAAGGTCGAACCAATCTCGACGCAGATCATCCCGCGCGACCGTCACGCGATGTATTTCGCCACCCTTGGCGTGGTCGCCGCCTCGATCGAGCGGCTGGCGACTGAAATCCGTCACTTGCAGCGCACCGAAGTTCTCGAGGCCGAGGAATTTTTCTCCGCAGGGCAGAAAGGCTCGTCGGCGATGCCGCATAAACGCAATCCGGTATTGTCGGAGAATCTGGTCGGGCTGGCGCGCATGGTCCGCGCCTATGTGACGCCGGCGCTGGAAGACGTGGCGCTGTGGCACGAGCGCGACATCTCGCACTCGTCGGTCGAACGCATGATCGGACCGGATGCGACCGTCACCCTTGATTTTGCGCTTAACCGGCTCACCGGCATCGTCGACAAGCTCATCGTCTATCCCGACAACATGAGAAAGAATCTCGGCCGGCTCGGCGGCCTCATTCATTCGCAGCGCGTGCTGCTGGCGCTGACGCAAAAGGGGCTCGCGCGCGAGGCCGCCTACAAGCTGGTGCAGCGAAATGCGATGAAGGCGTGGGGCGGCAAGGGCGATTTTTTGACGCTGCTCAAGGCAGACCGCGACGTGCGCAAGCATTTAAGCGGCAAGGAACTTGCGGCCAATTTCGACCTTGATTTTCACCTGGCGCATGTTGAAGCGATTTTTCGCCGCGTTTTCGGCGGCCGATAAAGTTCGACCACCTGATTCGCATCCATTGCGGCGCCATTAGCGTTTGCCCGACTCACTGCTCCGGCGTAACGTCTCGCAACTTTTGCGCGGACACCTCTTTGGGAGCTACATGATGAGCCGATTGGTGCGCAAGCCGCAAGCTGCCGAAATCGATCTTCTCGCCGGATTGGAAGACGTTTTGCAATCCGGAAGCAACGCAACACCGGCGGCAAACCCAGACCCGGGCGACGGCTATCTCGAGCGGATGGTGAAATACGTTCCGGCCGAAATCATCGCCTTCTCGATGGTGGTCAACGCGATCCTCAATCAAGCCATGTTATCGGGCGGACCGAACGCGGCGATGGCCGGCATTCCGGTTCCGATCATCGCCGCGGCGGCGTTGTTGATCGCCTGCGCATTGACGCCGGTTTATTGCTGGTACGTGCGCAAAGACGGCGACGCCTGGGTGCTCAATGCCATCGTGTCCACGATCGCTCTGCCATTCTGGGCCTACCTGATGGGCGCGGTGGCGTTCGCCAACTATCATGACGGCGACTTGGCGGCGATTTTGGTGCTGTCGTTCACGGTGGTCAGCGGCCTGGTCGCGCCGCAGGCGGAGCAGCCGAAGCTGCGCGAACAGGCAGCCGAGGCGCCGCTGCGCGAAACGCCGCGGCTCGTTAATGCCTTGGCCGGGTAAGCGAGAACGGTTAGTCAGGATTTCGCTTTCTCTATAATCGGCGCTACACAAACGGCCGATGGCGGCCCAGGACGTTATTTTAGTCTTCGATTCCGGTCTTGGTGGGCTCACGGTCTATCGTGAGATCATCGCCGCGCGGCCGGCCGCCAATTTCGTCTATGTCGCCGACGATGCGGCCTTTCCCTACGGGGCAATGGACGAGGCGGCGCTGGTTCCGCACCTCGTCACGTTGATGGGCGACCTGATTGCAACGCACCATCCCGAACTGGTGGTCATTGCCTGCAACACCGCCTCCACCATCGCGTTACCGGATTTGCGTAAAGCCTACACAGTGCCGTTTGTCGGCACCGTCCCGGCAATCAAACCGGCCTGTGCCAGTTCGGTGACCCGGCGCGTGTCGGTGCTTGGCACCGAGGCAACCATCAAACGCGAGTACACGCGCGCATTGATTGACAAATTCGCCGGCGACTGCCGGGTGACGCTGGTTGGCTCGAAGCTGCTAGCCGGCTACGCCGAATCCGAACTTGCCGGCGCGCCGGTTGATGACGAGGCGGTTGCCGCCGAGATCGCGCCGTGTTTCATCGACGACGGCGTGCGAACCGACACCGTCGTGCTGGCTTGTACGCATTATCCGCTGCTTCTCGATCGGCTGCGCCGGCTCGCCCCTTGGCCGGTGAATTTGCTCGATCCGGCGCCGGCAATTGCGCGCCGCGTCAGTGATTTGCTCGGCCCGCCATCGCCGACGCAGCGTGGCGGCACGACGCGCGCCGTCTTCACCTCCGGTCACCCACCGACCGCGGCACTGGCGCGGTTCGGCATCGGTACAAACACCGCCGTCGCGCCTGCACGCTGACCGGCTTGCCGCGTCGCGCCGCGCCCCCTACGCTTGGCGGTCAACGCCGGGGAACAAGGGGCGTAAATCATGACCGTCGCGGCCCAAACCGGAATCACCGCCTGGTATCTCAACCGCTGGAGCCAACTCATTCTCGGCATTATCGCCATGATGGCGATCTCCAGCCCGCAATACG
>JASHSY010000328.1 GCA_030040825.1 Xanthobacteraceae bacterium | reverse complement strand
CTCGCTGTACGCGGCCGGCTGCAACGCGCCGGCCTCGTCATCCATGTGGTGGCGGAAAAGTTTGTCGATTTGTCCGCGGAACTTGCGACGCTACGCGATGGATTCCCGCGCGATGGCGATAACCTGTTCCCCGCGCCGCTTCCCGGCCAGCATCCGCTCGATTCGGCGCTCCTGCTCAAGAGCCGCGATTTTCATTAGAATGTGACGTACGCGAGGAACACCATCATGCCGAGCCAAAAAACATTGGATGATTTCGTGGCGCTGGTCGTCACCGGCAAGCACGATGACGCTATCGAGCGCTTCTACACCGAAGACGCCACGATGCAGGAGAATCTGGGTGACACCCGCAAGGGCCGTGATGCTCTTGTCGCCCGCGAACGCGCTTTCATGGCCCGCTTCAAGGAAATCCAGACAACCTGTGTGAAACCGGTTTTTGTGTCCGGCGATTTTGCGGTCGTTCACTGGGTCTTTGAATTTGTGCGCGCCGACGGCAGCATCATGCGGATGGAGGAACTGGCCCATCAGCGCTGGCAGGGCGAAAAAATCGCCGAAGAACGCTTCTATTACGACCCGGCCCAAATGAAGTAGCTGCACATCGCGTTCGACGCGTTATTTCCCCACGCACTTTCCGAGTACGCGCGCGAGCCGCTCGGAAAATAATTTCGCATCCGCCGGCCGGTCGCCTTCGAGCACGCGCGCCTCGTCCAGCAATAGATGCGCGGCGTCTTCCTTGAGCGTGCGCTGATCGTCGCTGAGGCCTGCCAGCGCAACGACCAACTGATGCTGCGGATTGATCTCCAGGATCGGCTTGGAGGCCGTGTTCAGCCGGCCGGCCCCCGCCAAAATCTTTTCCAGCGCCCGGTCCGGCCCCTGCTCGGACGCGACCAGACAGACCGCGCTGTCCGTAAGTCGGTCCGAGGCGCGCACCTGCGCCACCGCATCGCCCAGCGTGCCTTGCACGAACACCAGAAACTTCTTGACCGAATCCTGCAATTCCGGCGCCGGCGCTTCCTTTGCATCCACCAGCGGTATGGCCGCCAGATCCGCCGCACCCTGTGTCACCGACTTGAACGGCTTGCCGTCGAAACCCGGCGACGCCATCACCCAGAAGTTGTCGACCGGATCCGACAACAGGAGAACCTCGATGCCGCGGGCGCGGAAGCCTTCCAGATGCGGCGAGCTTTTCAACCGTTCGATGTCGTCGCCGGCGAGATAGTAGATCGCGGTCTGGTTGGGCTTGAGCGCCGCGACGTAGTCCTTGAGGCTACGCCAACCCTCGGCGCCCGTCGTCTTCAAGCGCGTAAGCGCCAACAGCGCATCGCGACGCTCGAAATCCTCGTAGAGGCCTTCCTTGAGCACAGCGCCGAACAAGTCCCAGATTTTCGTGAACGTTTCCGGCTCCTTGTCCGCGAGCCGCTCCAGTTCGCCGAACACCCGGCTGGTCGCGCCCTTTCTGATGGCGGCGAGCAGCGGGCTTTCCTGAATTTTCTCGCGTGAGACATTGAGCGGCAGGTCGGCTGAGTCGACCAACCCGCGCACGAAGCGCAGATAGCGCGGCAGGACATCGGCATCGTCAGTGATAAAGACGCGCTTGACGTAAAGCTTGATGCGGCCCTTACGGTCGGGATCGAACAGATCGAACGGCCGCGAACCGGGAATGAAAAACAGCGAAGTGTAATCCTGGCGGCCCTCGGCGTGGAAATGAATGGTCAGCGCCGGATCGTCGAACTGACCGGCGATGCTGCGATAGAAATCGGTGTAATCGGCCGGCGTGATCGCCGATTTCGGCTTCGCCCACAAGGCGGCGCCATCACTGACCTCACCGGGTTCGGCGCCCGGCTTTTCGACAATCGAGATCGGTACCGGGACATGGCCCGAATGCGCCCGCACGAGACTTTCGACCGTCGCACGCTCGACGTAAGACTTGGCGTCCTCCAACAGATGCAGGACGACGCGGGTGCCGCGCCGCGGCGCATCCGCGGCCGCTAGCGGCGACACGCCAAAAGTGCCCTTGCCGTCCGAGGACCAGAGGAAAGCCTCGTCCGCGCCGGCACGGCGCGAAATAACATCGACCCGCTCGGCTACCATGAAGGCCGAATAAAAGCCGACGCCAAACCGGCCGATCAGCGCGGTTTCCTCATCCTTCTGCGCCGCCTCGATGCGATCGAGAAACGCCTTGGTGCCGGAGCGCGCGATAGTGCCCAGCGCTTCCACCATCTCGTCGCGGCTCATGCCGATGCCGTTATCCTCGACCGTGAGTTGCCGCTTGTCGGCGTCGAGATGCACCGTGATGCGCGGCTTCGGATCGTCGCCAAGCAGCGCCGGCGCCGCGATCGCCTCGTAGCGCAGCCGCTCGCAAGCATCGGCGGCGTTGGCGATCAGTTCGCGCAGAAAGACCGATTTCTCGGAATAGACCGAGTGCACCATCAGCTGGAGGAGCTTGGCGACGTCGGCCTGGAATGGTTGGGCTTCGGCCGGATGGTTTTCGGGCCGGTTCTGTTCGGTCACAGTCATGCAGGGTCCCAGCGGATTGCTTCCCAAAAAATTAGGTGAAGAAGCTGTCGGTTCAAGACCGGTAGCGATGCAATTTACCGCACCGAAGCCAGATCGGGGGTATGAATGTGCTCGGGCCGGACACCCACCGCCAAAAAACGCCCGGGAATACGGCGCAGCAGAGGAAACATCTCGAACAACTTGAATATCAGCGGCGGCTTCGGATTTTGTGTGCCGGAGAGCGCGCGACTGATGATCCGGTTTTGCATGATGAGCTGAAACCGTTGGGTGAAGTGAACCGGGAATGTGCGCCGCGCCTGAATCGCCTGTAGATCGTCGTTGCTGACCGTGCCGGACCTGAGCGGGGCCGCCAGCCGATTGGCGGCGGCAACGGCGTCCTGGATCGCGAGATTGACGCCCACGCCGCCGATCGGCGACATTGCGTGCGCGGCGTCGCCGATGCAGATCAGTCCCGGCCGCCACCATTTGTTCAAACGGTCGACAGCCACCGTCAGCAGCTTCACGTCGTCCCAGCTTTTCAATTCGGCGACCCGGTCGGCGAGGTACGGCGACATCTTCACCACCGACTCGCGGAACGCGTCGAGGCCGGCCGCCCTCACGCGCTCGATACCGCCTTTCGGAATGACATAAGCGCACTGCCAATAGTCGCCGCGATTGAGCATGATCATCATCATGCCGGCTTCGATATGGCCGAATGTCGCCGCCTCGTCGCTTTGCTTTCGCGGCAGCCGGAACCACAGTACATCCATCGGCGCTCCGAAATCTTTGCTGATGAATCCGGCTCGTTCACGCACCATCGAGTGACGGCCATCCGCGCCGACGACTAAATCCGCGCGGATCGAGAGCTCGCCATCAGCCGTCTCGACCTGCAATCCGACGACACGGCCGCCCTCCTCTATCAGGCCGGTCGCCTCCGCGCGCATGCGCAAATCGAAGGTCGGGTAAAGCTTGGCGTGCGCGGCGAGAAAATTAAGAAAGTCCCATTGCGGCATCAGCGCGATGTATTTGCAATGGGTCGGCAGATGCGTGAGATCGACGACCTCCATATGCTCGTTGCCGACCTGCGCGCTAAATCGCTCCACCTTCTGATGCGGCAATTTGAGAAACTCATCCAGCAGCCCCAGCTCGTGCATCAGTTCGAGCGTCGAGGGATGAATAGTATCGCCGCGGAAATCGCGAA
>JASHSY010000327.1 GCA_030040825.1 Xanthobacteraceae bacterium | reverse complement strand
TGAATCGCGGCATCCTGTCGACGATTTATGTGCGGGGGCTCAAAGCCGAGCCAAAGGATCTTCATGCGATACTTTTAAAGTCATACGCGAACGAGCCGTTCGTGCATGTACTGCCGTTTGGCGCGCTACCGGCGACCCGTCACGTGCGCGGCTCCAACATGACGTTTCTCGGCGTGGCTGCCGATCGGGTCGCCGGCCGCGCCATCATCGGTTCGGCGCTCGACAACCTGACCAAAGGCGCCTCCGGTCAGGCAGTGCAGAATATGAATCTGATGCTGGGCTATCCCGAAACGGCCGGTCTGGAGCAGGTGGCGCTACTGCCGTAAGTGCAGCTCGACAAATCCAGCCATGACGAAGGCTATGGGTCCACTGGGTCCTGGCTTACGCCTGCACCTTCACGTAGCTACCAGGCGCGTCCTCGATGGCTTTCAGCTTACCATCGCCGGGAACGCGAGCAGGCACTTCGGTCGGGTCCTGCTTCTTGAGCCAATTCAGCCAGTCCGGCCACCATGAGCCCTTGTGCTCGGTCGCTTTCGAAAGCCACGTTTCGAGGTCGGCGTCGGTCGGCTTCGGGCCGGTCCAATATTGGTATTTGTGCTTGTCTGGTGGATTGACGACGCCGGCGATGTGGCCGGAGCCGGACATCACATACCTCACCGGGCCGCCGAAGAATGTCGAGCCGAGCAGCACCGAGCGGGCCGGCGCGATGTGGTCCTCGCGCGTGGCAAGGTTGTAGACCGGAATTTTGATCTTGCGCAGATCGATTGGGGTGTCGCCAAGCTTGGCATCGCCCTTGGTCAGCCGATTGTCGAGATAGCAATTGCGCAAATAAAACGAATGGTTCGCCGCCGGCAGGCGCGTCGCGTCCGAATTCCAATACAAGAGGTCGAACGGGAAGGGGGCTTTGCCCTTGAGATAATTGTTGATGATGTAGGGCCAGATCAGGTCGTTGGAGCGCAGCAGGTTGAACACCGTGACCATCGACTTGCCTTCCAGGTAGCCGCGCTCGGCCATGCGTTCTTCCACGGTCTTGACCTGATCCTCGTCGACGAACACTTTGAGATCGCCCGCATAGGTGAAGTCGACTTGGGCGGCAAAGAAGGTTGCCGAAACAATCCGCGTGTCGTGCTTTGCCGCCATGACTGCGAGCGCCACCGCCAGCATGGTGCCGCCGACGCAATAGCCGATGGCGTGCACCTGCTCTTCGCCGGTGGCGTCCTTGATGGCATCGAGTGCCGCCAGCGGGCCTTCGCGGACGTAATCCTCCCAGCTTTTTTTGGCCAAATGCGCGTCCGGGTTGACCCAGGAGATGCAGAACACCGTGATGCCCTGATCGACGCACCATTTGATGAAGGATTTTTCCGGCGTCAGGTCGAGGACGTAATATTTATTGATCCAGGGGGGCACGATCAGCAGCGGCTTTTTCAGCACCGTCGGGGTGGTCGGCGCGTATTGCAGGAGCTGCATGATCTCGTTCTGAAACATGACCTTGCCTGGCGTGACCGCCAGATTGCGTCCGACCGCGAACATCGATGAATTGGATTGCCGGATGCGCAAGTCGCCGCCACCGGCCTCGACGTCGTCGGCCAGCATGTGCATGCCGCGCACCAGATTTTCGGCGTTGCTGGTCAGCGTTTCGCGCAACAATTCCGGGTTGGTGAGCACGAAATTCGACGGCGACAGGGCGTTGCCGATTTGCCGTACGTAGAATTCGGCCTTTTGCTTGGTGTGCGGATCGAGCTCGGCGTCGCTGACCATCTGGTTGGCCCAGCGGGTGCCGAGCAAATACGCCTGCTTGAGAAAATCAAAAAACTGATTCGAGCTCCACTCCTCATCGGCGAAACGCTTGTCGTTGGCGGCGGGCGCCACCACCGGCTCGGCCTGTTCACCGGAAAGCCGCTTGGCCGCCGCCGCCCACAAATCAAGATAAGCCTTACCAAGGCGGGCTTGCAGCTCGAGGGTGCGTTGCGGGTCGGCCAGCCAATATTGCGCGACCTGCCCGAGCGTCTTGACGACTTCGTTGACTTCCTCGGCCAGCTCCTTGTTGCCGCTGCCGTCCTGACGCGGCTTGAGATAGGCGGCGAGCGCACGGCCACCCTCTTCGGCGAGCCGCGCCAGATTGTACGAGAACTCCTCGACATTGACGGAACCGATCTGCATCGGTTGTTGCGATGGCGGCGGCACCAACATTTCCTCACCTAAGCCGGGCAACGCCGGTCCTTGCGGCAGACATGGCCCGCGCCGGTCGCGCCCGCAAGGCAAGCGGCGAGGCGCTTCTGCATCTTGTTTCGACCATATTACCGCGGTATTTGAATGGCTTGTGCTCTTTCGGTCGGTTTTTGTAAACCTTTGAGGCGGTAAGCTAATTCAAGCTTGGGGGACCCGGCCGGTAAGTTACCGGCGGTTTTGGGGGATTGTTTGAACGGTTACGGACGCACGCTTAGACCTACCTTTGGGTTGCTGGCGGCCGCCGCCGCGTTGGCGCTGGTTTCCGGCTGTTCGGAACTCGGCTATCCGTCCGTGCACGACATGCCGGCGCCACGCGCCGACACCACTCTGACGCCGGATGAGGTCAAGCAGGCAACCGACAATCTGATCAACCAGCGCGACCACTTGAGCACCGAGGCGCAGGCCGCGACCACCGGCTCAACCGGCAATCCGGCGTCGCAGCAGAAGTCGCCCGCCGCCGTGCAGCCGGTCTCGGCGCAGGCGCCGGTTCAACTCCCGGACGCGACGTTGCCTGCCAATGCCTACGCCCGGCCGCAATAACGTGGAGAGGGTCGCCTGAGCGCGACGGCCGCACTGCCATGGAAGAGTTTCACCGCATCCGCCGCCTCCCGCCTTATGTGTTCGAGGAGGTTAATCGCGCCAAGGCGGCCGCGCGCAACGGCGGCGCCGATATCGTCGATTTGGGCATGGGCAACCCGGATTTGCCGGCGCCCGCGCACGTCGTCGAAAAGATCAAGGATACGATCGGCAAAACCCGCACGGACCGCTATTCAGCGTCCAAGGGCATCCCGGGGCTGCGCCGCGCGCAGGCCGCTTATTACGCGCGTCGGTTCGGGGTGAAGCTCAATCCCGAGACGCAGGTCGTCACCACCCTCGGCTCCAAGGAAGGTTTCGCCAACGTCGCCCAGGCAATCACCGCGCCGGGAGACGTCATCATCGTTCCCAATCCGACCTACCCGATCCATGTCTTCGGCTTCTTGATGGCGGGCGGTGCCATCCGCTCGGTCCCGGTCGAGCCCAACGACGCGTTTTTCGGCGCGCTGGAACGTGCGGTGAAGCACACGATTCCGAAACCGATCGCGATTGTCACCTGTTACCCGTCCAATCCGACGGCGTGCGTCGCCGATCTCGATTTCTACCGCGAACTGGTGACATTCGCGAAGAAGCACGGCGTGTTCCTGCTTTCGGATCTGGCTTATGCCGAGGTCTATTTCGACGACAACCCGCCGCCGTCGGTGCTGCAGGTGCCCGGCGCGATGGATGTGGCGGTCGAATTCACCTCGATGTCGAAGACCTACTCCATGCCAGGCTGGCGCATTGGCTTCGCGGTTGGCAACGAGCGCATCATCGCGGCGCTGGCGCGGGTGAAGTCGTATCTCGATTATGGGGCGTTCACGCCGATCCAGGTGGCGGCGACCGCGGCGCTGAACGGCCCGGACGATTGCATCCACGAAATGCGCGCCA
>JASHSY010000326.1 GCA_030040825.1 Xanthobacteraceae bacterium | reverse complement strand
GTCGGCGAGAACGGTGCCGGCAAATCGACGCTTGTTCGCATCATCGCCGGCGTGCATCGGCCGGATCGCGGTGCGATCGCAATCGATGGCCGGCTGCGCCAATTCGGCGGCCCGCGCGACGCCATTGCCGCCGGCATCGTCAGCATCCCGCAGGAATTGCGGCTGGTGCCGGCGCTGTCGGTTGCTGAGAATCTGATGCTCGGCGATCCGCCGCTCCGGCGCGTGCTCGACTTTCCGATTATCGATCGGGCGCGCATGCGCAATGAAACGAAGGAACGGCTGGCGGAGCTCGACTTCGCCCCCGATCCGCGGCTGCGCGTCGATCGGCTGAGCTTTGCCGAGCGTCAGCTCGTCGCCATCGCCAAGGCGCTGCGGCGGCGCTGCCGCGTACTGATCCTCGATGAGCCGACCGCGGCGCTGGAGGCGCGCGAGATCGAACGGCTGTTCGCGGTGCTTGCGCGCATGAAGAGCCAGGGGACAGCGATCATCTACGTGTCGCACCGGCTCGACGAAGTGGTGGCGCTCGCCGACCGCTGCACCGTGTTGCGGGACGGGCGCGTCGCGGCAACGAGCCGGCGCGGCGCATTCAAGGTTGCCGATCTGGTCGAGGCGATGACCGGCCGTGCGAGCACGCCAATCGAGAGCGGCGTATCGGCGCCCGGCGCGATGCTGCTGGAGGATGTGACCGACCGGCCGGACGCGATCCGGCTGCGTGCGCATGAGGTGATCGGCCTCGCGGGCCTGCTCGGCAGCGGTGCAAGCGCGGTGCTGCGGCGGCTGTTCGGTATCGGCGAGGAAACGGTCGACATCCGCCGCGCCGGCAGGCCGCGCCGGATTGCCGGCCCGGCGGCGGCGGTCGACGCCGGCATCGGTTTCGTGCCCGATGAGCGCCGGTTGGGGCTCATCATGAATATGTCGGTGCGCGACAACATTCTGCTGCCGAGCCTCGACCGGCTGGCGCGCAGCGGGCGGCTCGACCGCGGCAAAGGGGACCGGCTGGTGCGGGAACTGATGGACTTGCTCGACATCCGCCCCCGGCAGATGCACGCGCGGGCGTCGGCGTTATCGGGCGGCAACCAGCAGAAGGTCATTCTCGCCAAGTGGCTCGCCCGCGACGTTGAGGTGCTTTTGCTCGATGAGCCGACGCAGGGCATCGACGTGGCGGCCAAGGCGCAGATCCATGCCTTGATCGGCGACTTCGCCAAGCGCGGCGGCGGCGTTCTGGTCCGTTCGAGCGATTTGGCCGAGCTTGCGCTCATCTGCGGCGGCATCCTCGCCCTGCATCAGGGGCGCATCACCGATCGCTTGCAACGGCCCGAAGGTTTCGACGAGAAGCGGTTGCATGCGGCGATCGGCGGGTGACCATGCCGTCGCTCAAACGCATCAATCTTTTCGGTCAGGGCGCTTTGATCGCGCTTCTCCTGCTTTGTATTGCGATGAGCCTGCTGACCGGCCGCTTCCTGTCGCCGCTCAATATCACCAACATACTGGTGCAATCGTCGATCATGGCTGTGATCGCCATCGGGATGACGTTTGTGATCATCGGCGGCGGCTTCGATCTGTCGGTCGGCTCGACGGTTGCGCTTGCCGGCAGCATCGCGGCCATGACCATGCCGCAGTTCGGTCTGGTCGCTGGCGTGCTAGCCGGCATTGCTACCGGCGGCTTAGTCGGAGTTGTTAACGGCGTCATTGTCGCCAACCTCGGCATCAATCCCTTTATCACCACGCTCGGCACCATGGTGCTGGTGCGCGGCGTCGTGTACCTCGTCACCGGCGGCGCACCGGTCGGCGACGATCAACTGCCGTCGGCGTTCCTCGCATTCGGCGCCAGGCGCTTCCTCGGCATTCACTATTTGGTTTGGGTGCCCGCGATTTTGGTGATCGTCCTCTCATGGGTGATGGCGGCGACGCCCTACGGCCGGCGCATCTACGCCACCGGCGGCAATCGCGAAGCGGCGTTTTTGTCAGGCATCCCGGTCGAGCGGATTATTGCCTCGACCTATGTATGGTGCGGGGCGCTGGCCGGCCTGGCGGGGGTCATGCTGACCGCCCGCTTGCAATCCGGTCAGCCGACCGCCGGCGAATTCTACGAACTCACGGCAATTGCCGCCGTGGTGCTCGGCGGCGCGAGCCTGCATGGCGGCGAAGGTAGCCTCTACAAAAGCATTATCGGCGTTTTCATCATGGTCGTCCTCGGCAATGGTCTTAATCTGCTTAACGTCGACTCTTATTGGCAGCGGGTGGCGATCGGAGCGGTGATTATTGCCGCGGCTGCGGCAGATCGGCTACGCTCGCGTTCATAGAGGGGAGGACTTGCCATGTTGAAGCTTCGCCCGGCCATCTACGCGCTTGCCGCATTGGCAACTACGCTCGCCGTTGGTTCCGCGCCTGCGCCCGCGGACCAAAAAATCACCATCGGCGTTTCGCTCGCGCAGGATGACAATCCCTTCTACATCGTGATGCTCAAAGGCATCCGTGCGCGCGCCGGCGAGCTTGGCTGGGACGTTGCCACCGTTTCCGCCAACGAAGACAAGGTCAAGCAGATTAACGGCGTGCAGGACCTCATTGCCCGCGGCGTCAAAGGCATATTGATCTCGCCGATTGACGCCGTCGGCGTCAACGCCGCCTACGACGCCGCCAAGGCTGCCAATATTCCGATTGTGTCGATTGCTCGCGGCTCGACTTCGCCGAACCAGACCATCCATGTCGCGATGGACGAAAAACAGATCGGCCGCGACATCGCCGCGTGGACGGCCAAGGCAATCGGCGGCGAAGGCAAGGTCGCCATGCTGATAGGCCCGAGCGGTGCGCCGACCTTCCGCAACCTTGCCGACGGCTACGTCGAGGTGATGGCAAAATATCCAAAAGTGCAGATTGCGTTCAAGGCAGATGGTCCGCTGACCCGCGAGCGCGGCGTGAAGCAGGCCGAGGACGCGCTGGTCGCCAACCCGGACCTCAAGGCGATCTATTGCGCTAACGATGACGTTGCCCTCGGCGCCGCCCAGGCCGTCATTGCCGCCGGCCGTGGCGACAAGACCATCGTCACCGGTATGAACGGCGTCCCGCCGGCGCTGCATGCGGTCAAAGACGGCAAACTCGCCATGACGGTCGAGCTCAACCCATTCCTATGGGGCCGGCTGGGGGTCGATGTGCTGGCAACCTATCTGAAGGGCGAAAAGGTCGAGCCGCGCGTCTTCATTAAACACGTCCTGGTCGACAAGACCAACATCGACGAGAAGCTGCCGAAGCAGTAAGGGACATTATAATGGTCATTGCTGCGCCGGCGGCCAAGCAAAGCGATTTTGTTGCGCAACTGGAAGCAGCCAACCTGCATCCTTTGTGGGACCGCTTCCGTACCATTACGCCAGTCAAACCGCAGGCCGCCGATCCGCCGTTTCTTTGGCGCTGGCGCGACATCGAGCGGTTCACCGAACGGGCCGTTTCGGAAGTGCCGATCAACGATGTGGAGCGGCGGGCGCTGATTCTGGTCAATCCGGCGTTCGGCGGTGAGACGGTGACGACGTCAAATCTGATCGGCGCCTTTACGGTGCTCGATCCGGGCGACCGCGCGCGCCCGCACCGGCATACTTTCGCGGCGATCCGCTTCGCTACCCGCGCCGCGGGCGCCGCCACCATCGTCAACGGCCGGCGCTGTGAGATGCACGATGGTGATCTGATCCTGACGCCGCCGATGTGCTGGCACGGTCACATCAACGAGAGCGACCGCCGCATCGTCTGGTTCGACGCCGCCAACATTCCGCTGATCCGCACGCTCGACGCAAATTTTTTCGAGCCGGGCGATCCGTCGTCCAATCAGTTTTGGCAAGTCGACGATGGCGAGGAAAAGCTGTGGGCGGAATCCGGCATGATTGGCGCTGATGCGGAGCCTGCGCCGGCGCATTCGCCGAAATATCATTATTCCGGTGAAGCGAGTCGGCGGCTGTTGTCTGCGTTGCCGATCGGTCCGGACGGCGCGCGCACGCTCCGCTACACCAATCCTGCAACCGGCGGCGCGGTGATGCCGGCGCTCGATTGCTATGCAATGCGACTGCCGAGCGGCAAGGCGACGCGGCACAGGCGGGTGACCTGTAACATGATCTGTCTGGTGGTTTCCGGCAGCGGCGAATCGACGGTCGGCGAGCACACCTTCCGCTGGACGCAGAACGACGTGTTCTCGATTCCGCATTGGAATTTCGCCGGCCATACCGCGAGCGGCGGCGACGCCGATCTCTTTATCGTCTCGGACCGAAGCGCGTTCGAACGTCTCGATCTGTTCCGCGAGGAATACCAATAAATCCACGCCCGCCATTGGCGCACGAAGGCATCGGCGCGCCGGTTCGCCGCGTCGAGGACGACAAGTTCCTGCGCGGGCACGGCCAATTCGTCGCCGATATCGTGCTGCCGGGCGAGTTGCATTGCGCGCTGGTTCGTTCCCCGCATGCGCACGCCCGCATCGCGCGGATCAACGCCGCGCCGGCGGTCACTCATCCCGGCGTCGTCGCCGTGCTCACCGGCGCCGACATGGCGGCGGATGGCGTTGGTCCGATGGCCCCGCTGTGGGCGATCAAATCGGCAGACGGCAGCCCAATGGCCGAGCCGCCGCGCTATGCGCTGGCACGGGGTACGGTCCGCCATATCGGCGAGGCAGTAGCCGCAGTCATCGCCGAAAGTGCAGCTGCGGCGCGCGATGCGGCCGATCTCGTGCAGGTGGATTATGAAGCGCTGCCGGCGGTGGTCGATGCCAAGGCCGCAATGCGCCACGATGCGCCGCTGTTGCACCAAGCCGTGCCTGGAAATGTCTGTTTCCGTTTTTCCCGCGGCGATGAAGCGGCCGTCCGCAGGGCGTTCGCCGGCGCACCGCATGTGGTGCGGCTCGATCTGGTGAACAATCGCCTGATCGGCGCCGCGATTGAGCCCCGCGCAATTGTCGCCGACGGCAGTACGGCGGAAAAGCTGACGCTTTATTGCGCCACACAGGTGCCGCACCTGATCCGCCGCACGGTCAGCGAACAATTGAACCTGCCGCAAAGCGCGGTCAGGCTTGTTGCGCCCGACGTCGGCGGCGGCTTCGGCTACAAGGGCAAGCATTATCCCGAGGAGACCATCGTCGCCTGGGTGGCGCGACGACTGCGGCGGCCGGTGAAATGGATCGCTACGCGCAGCGAATGTTTCGCGTCGGACAATCAGGGCCGCGACCACCAGACTCATGCCGAGCTGGCGCTCGACGCCGACGGACATTTCCTGGCGCTGCGTGTCGACACCATCGCCAATCTCGGCGCCTATATCTCGACCTTCGGCGCCGCCATACCGAGCGCGATCTATTCGGCGCTGCTGGCCGGCGTCTACCGCACGCCGGCAATCGCAGTTTCTTCAACCGGCGTGTTCACCAATACCTTGCCGACCGACGCCTATCGCGGAGCCGGCCGGCCGGAAGCCTGCTACGTGCTGGAGCGGCTCGCCGACGAAGCCGCGCGCATGCTTGGCCTCGATCGTGCGGAAGTCAGGCGGCGCAATCTCATTCCAGCCGACG
>JASHSY010000325.1 GCA_030040825.1 Xanthobacteraceae bacterium | reverse complement strand
GCCTGTTCACGCGCCACGTCGTTGCTAGCGGTCTTCCGTGCGAACGCAATCGGCGTGGAGAATACGCTTTGTGGCAAAGACGATTTTGGGAACATACCGTCCGCGACGAATTAGATTTCGTTCGGCATGTCGATTACATCCACTACAATCCGGTCAAGCACGGTCTCGCAGCACAAGTCAGCGATTGGCCGTACTCGTCATTCCACCGTTACGTGAAGATAGGCGTGTTGCCGAGGGATTGGGCCAGCGTCGACACAAGAGACGTGGGCTTTGGCGAACGACGTGGCTGACCCGGATTGCGCTTCGCTCCATCCGGGCTACAAGTCCGCCCCCGTTCACGCGAACGGATAGCCGGAGACACCGGCGCCGGCGCGAATGAAGCCCGAGCCGACCGCGCTCAACAATCCTTCGATGCCGTCGAGCGTCTTGTCGATCAGGCCGCGCGATTCGCCGGACTCAAGCATGATTTTCAGTTGCAGAAGGCCGTGGTTGGCGGCGTCGATCCGCCGCGCCAGCACGATCGTCACATAGAGCAGCGCGACGGGGTCTTGCAGCAAAGTCTCGGCGTCAGCGACGTGAAACTCCGACGGCTCGAGCGCGCGGACGTCGGCGCTGTGCGGGGCATCCAGCAGGGCCGAGAGTTCGCCGAACACGGCGCCGGCGTCAGCGACCTGCGCAAACGCGACGTCGCCCTTGTAGATGCCAACCGTACCGCTTTTGAGAATCATCAGCCGGCCGGTTTTGGTGCCTTCGGCGAAAACCGTCTCGCCGGTGTCATAGCGTTCGAGCGGCAGTGCGGCGATCTTCTCCTGCCAGACCTCGGGATTGTGGATCAGCGTCATGTCCGAGCCCCTCAATGGCCGCAGGATCGAGGCCCGGCGCGGGCCGGCAAAAAAGCTACATGGACCGGAATGGACAGGCAATGCGGCCGGCCCAAATGCCCTGCCCGGATTTCGCCGGCGTGCGCTCTGCGTTAGGATACGCGAATGGAAGATTTTCCGATCGCGCCGCCACTCGTCATCAAGGACACGCCGAAGCCGCAACGGCTGACCAAGCTGTCGCAGGCCCGCACGTATGTCGAGGAAGCCTTGCGCATCGGCCGGCCGCAGCCGTGGCGCGAAGTCTGGCACCGCCTCAAGGCGGTGACCGATGAAGAGGACGCCATCGAGGCGGTCGGCGACCTGCGCGAATTGCTGATCGAGGAAGATTTGCTGCTGCCGTCCGCCTGAACGCGCGACGCGCGTCAGCGTCCCTTCCACCGCCACAGCAAGGCGTCAAGGCTGAGCGGCCCGGCACCGGCAAATACGAAATAGAAGAACACAAAACAGTACATGACGGCGAGCTCGCCGTGGTTCAAATATGGGTAGAAACCGTCCGGCGCGTGAAAGAGAAAATAGCCGATTGCCATTTCGCCGGACATGATCAGCGCGACTGGCCGAGTGAACAGGCCGAGCGTCAACAGAATTCCGCCGCCAAATTCGATAGCCGCCGCAAACCATTCCATGTCGAACAGTGCGGGCGCCGCCATGGTCCGGGCCGGGAAGCCGAAGAACTTCGACAGCCCGTGTTCAAGAAACAGCAGCGCCGCCATGATGCGCAGAATGCTCAGCATGGAGGGTGCGAAATGTGTAAGCGACGTTACGGTTGAAACAGGGGATGCCAGATCGATTGGTAGGCGAGAAATATAATTCATTTGGCGACGTGTCCTTGCGGTCCTTGCCATCACTTAGGAGCGCTTGGACTCACGCGCACATCACAAACCCCTGAATTTGCAGGAAATGAATGGCTGGGCCGCGCAGAACGCGGCGCATGCTGCGCCGCCCTTGCGGAACGCAATCGGCCGGCCGCGCGTTTGTGTTGGGTTTCTCTGGGTATTGCGACGGAGCAGTCGATGGATCGCCGCGATCTGGAACTTTTGGATAAGCAGATGACGCATATCGCCCCTGCCCCACGCGGCACGGGCGTGCTGATGCTCGCGATCGCCGCGGTATTTTTTGCCGGCATTGCAGTTGGGGACACGCTGTCCGCCCGACAGAGCAAGCCGCCGCCGCTGCAAACGGCTGCCGTGTCTTTACCGGTCGCGCCACTGGCGCGTTGAGGTGTTCCGGACCGAGAGATTGTGCGCGCAAGATATGCGCGGCGGAGCTATTCCGGCTCGGTGGTGAAGAACAGCGGATAGCCCTTTTGCTTGCCGAGATCGGTTGCTTCCTTGGCCTTGGTTTCGGCAACATCGCGCACATAGACCGCGATCACACAGGCGCCTTTTTGATGCGCGGTCATCATTACGCGATAAGCCTGATCTTCATTCATGCGAAACACCGCCTTGAGCACCTGCACCACGAATTCGCGCGGGGTGTAATCGTCATTAAGCAGAATAACCTTGTAGAGCGGCGGGCGCTTGGTTTCGGCTTGAACCTTCGGGCGCGGCTTGACGAGGGTCTTGGTCATCGAACGACGCTCCGCTGCTCACGGGTTGGCGGGCTTCGCGAATATAGTCCTCGTCGTGTTTGCTCGCACCGCTGGGGCCCGGTCGCGATCCAATCCGGAGCAGCGCGTAGCCTTGCGCACCGCCGCGTTAGCGCCCGGCGAACCGCCGCGGCGTCACCGAAGCGTGGCGCGGCGTCCGCCGCTCAACGACAACGGCGCGCGCACCGACGCGGCCGGCGACCGTGACATGGTTGACGTCTTTGCGCTGGCCCATGCGCAGCACGACGCTACGCGCCTGGTCGGGCGCCACTTCCATCAGTGAGGCCACGATCTCGATCTGCTCCTTCAGGTCGTCGGTGAGCCCCTGCGCCGCCACCACAGCTTCCTCGACGGTCGGCGGGTCGCGCCTGACGCGCCGTGGTCCGTCTTTCGTGTCCCAACTCTCGCTCATGTCCATACCTGTAGAATCCTGCTTTTATTATATTATCTAATTTAATGTCGCAATGCAGCAGGGAAATTGTGCATCGCACTAACGACACAGTGATCGCGTTCTCCGCCACCCAGAATGCGACCGTCGGTGTCGGACGCCCGAAAATGGGGATTCCGGCTAGCGGGCCTTCATATCGGCGAACAAGACGCCGCCTTTGCCCTTGTCGGTCCACGCCGTTTCCACCAACGAGATCGTAACCGATTCTTGCGGCACGCCGAGATTCTTCACCACCGCGCCGGTCAGATCCCTGACCAATGCGCGCTTGTCTTCGACTGAGCGGCCCTCCAGCAAATAGACGATGAGTTCGGGCATAACTGTTTCCCTTTTTGTACGGTTTGTAACGACTGTTGAGCGACCGTTTGAACGTTCGTTCACATTCACAAAATTCAAGCGCAGCAGGCGGTTAGGGCTTGCCTCCAGAACGGGTTCCGTCTATCGGAACTCGGTGGGGTCGTACAAGGGAGCTGGACTATGAAGCGACTGGCGTTTGCAGTTGGCGTGTTGGCGCTCGGATTTTCTGTCACGACCGCGGCCCGCGCCGATTATGCAGTAGTCATGTTCAAAGACGGCTATTGCCGGGTGTGGAACACGGGCGGCAATCCAATACAGCCCGGCTGGAAATATCATTGGGTGCACCTCAAGAGTTGGGAACTCGCGGCTTCCAAGAAGCACTATGCGGAGGCTCATCACTGGTGCAAACCGTTCAACGCGCATGGGCTCTGAAGCTTGCCCGCCGATCGAACGGCGGACGGCGGAAGCTAACCCAAGGGGGGTGACTATGACGAAACTCGCAATTGCTATGAGCGTTCTGGCAGTCGGAATGGCGATCGCCCTTCCGGCGCGCGCCGATTTTGCCGTGGTCAAATTCAGGGATAGCGGCCAGTGCAGAGCTTGGTCTGACTCTAAGACCAAGCCGATGACCAAGTATCAGGTATTGTGGGCGAAAGAGCCGACTTGGGAAGCTGCCCAGGCCAAGGGCGCTTGGGCCATGAAGCATCATTGGTGCAAAGGCTGGCACTAGTCGCCACCGTTTCGTTGATTGCAGCCGCCCCGCCCCAACAGGCGGGCGGCTTTTTTTGCGTCGCCCTGCGTGCGGAACCATTCCCGACCGGACCGGGTTTTCTACGGCAAGGGAGAGCAGAGCATGAAACGAATAGGTCTCGTGGCCGGCTTGCTGGCGGCGTGCCTTGCCGCCGCAGGCCCCGCACGTGCGGATTATG
>JASHSY010000324.1 GCA_030040825.1 Xanthobacteraceae bacterium | reverse complement strand
TGATCACGCCGTCGCTCGACGAAATGTGCCATGTGGCAGCCGAGCTTGAACGGCAGGGCTTCGATCTGCCGCTCCTGATCGGCGGAGCGACCACGAGCCGCGTCCATACTGCGGTGAAAATCCATCCGAATTACCGGCGCGGGCAGACGGTCTACGTCAACGACGCAAGCCGAGCCGTTGGCGTGGTTTCCTCGCTGCTGTCGCCGGAGACACGGGCGCGCACTGTCAACGAGATCCGCGCCGAATATGCCCGCATCGCCAGCGCGCATGCACGTGGCGAGGAGACCAAACATCGGCTGGCGCTGGCCGACGCTCGTGCCAACGCGCTTCGGCTTGATTGGTCGGGCGCCTATCGGCCGCCGGCGCCGCAGCGTCTAGGTACGCAGGTCATTGCCGAAATTCCGATCGCCAACCTGATCGATTTCATCGACTGGACGCCGTTTTTTTCCGCCTGGGAATTGAACGGCAAATTCCCAGCGATCCTTGACGACGAAAAATTCGGCGAAGCGGCTCGCAGCCTGTTTGCCGACGCGCAGGCGATGCTGCAACAGATCGTGGTCGCCGGCTGGTTCAAGGCGAGCGCCGTGCTCGGGCTGTGGCCAGCGAACAGCGAAGGCGACGATATTCTGGTTTTCGCCGACGAAGCGCGCCGCACTCCGATCGCCGTGCTGCATACGCTGCGCCAGCAACTGCCGCGCCGCGAGGGCCGCGCCAATATTGCGCTCGCCGATTTCGTGGCGCCGCGCGCCAGCGGTCTTGCCGATTACATCGGCGCCTTCACCGTCACCGCCGGCGCCGGCGAACAGGCGGTGGTGGAGCGCTTCAAGCACGCCAACGACGATTACTCGGCGATCATGGCCAAGGCACTGGCCGACCGGTTGGCCGAAGCTCTCGCCGAAAACCTGCACGCGCGGGTACGCCGGAAATTTTGGGGCTACGCGTCCGACGAAGCGCTTTCGGCCGCCGACCTCGTCGCCGAAAAATATCGCGGCATCCGCCCGGCGCCGGGTTATCCGGCCCAGCCGGACCACAGCGAAAAGGCGACGTTGTTCAGGCTACTCGACGGCGAGCGGCAGATCGGTGTGCGCCTGACCGAGAGTTTCGCCATGTGGCCGGGCGCCTCCGTATGCGGGCTTTATTTCAGCCACCCCGATAGTCATTATTTCGGCGTCGGCAAGATCGAGCGCGACCAGGTCGAGGATTACGCGCGGCGCAAGGGCTGGACCTTCGACGAAGCGGAACGTTGGCTCGCGCCGATCCTGCATTACGATCCGCTGGCCGCGGTGCGCAGCGCCGCCGAATAACGAAAATAAAAAACACCGGAGCGCAAATGCTCCGGTGTTTTTTATTTCCGGCCGCCGATTGGACCCGCGCGGCCCGTGATGGCTCTGGCGTCTGGATGCTAACGACTTCGGAAGACTCAGAACGCCCCGAGCAGGATGGCGCCAACAAAGACAAACACAGCGCACGCCGCCAGAACATTGAGCTTCAAAGTGAGATCCACGCGTCGCACCTCCATCAGTCTGTTACGCTGGCGCAAAGGCTAGCAGGCCGATGTGGCAGTCAAAAGCAAAACAATTGCTGCATCGCCGCAGGAATTTTTACACATTAAATTTTCGCCGCAAGATGATGAAAAGCGTCGGCAATTGCGATTGCAGCGAACGGTTACAGACGCGACGAAAAATGATTATGCACAACCCAGCATTCGCGCCGGGCGAATTTCGGTCGCGCGGGGTCTCGTGCCTGGAATCGCCGCTGTCAGACGCTTCACTTCAACCAGCGCTGAAACCGATTGGCGATGCTGCCAAGGGCGCTGAAGACAGAGAGACGCGCACATCATGGTTAACACCACCCTGCCCGCGGAAAAAAATGCAACATCATTGAGCAGTCCTTAACGGAACTACTTCCATTGTTCTCGCATGTCGCGTGCGGCTCAGTGGTCCCTCCTCGGCTCCGTCGTCGTTGCCGCTTTGGTCGCGCTCGCTGGTTGCAGTCATTACTTCAACATGGGGGAACGCGAGGCTTGGCGGCACGACGCCGAAGCCACCTGTATCAATTCCGGCGCAGTCAAGGACGGGCCGGAACGGGTGCGCATCTCCACCATCAGCGGCCCCGGCATTTGCGGCATGGATTTTCCGATCCGCGTTTCGGCAATCGGTGAAAGCGGCCCGCTCGGTTACGACGACGAAGTGATGCGGCCGCCGGGCTCTATCCCCGACGGTGCGTTGCCGCAGCATTGGCCGATCCAGTCGAATGCGCTGCCGCCACCGTCCTATCCGCCATCGTCCTATCCACTGCCGGCCTACAATCCGCCGCCTTACAATCCGCCGCCCGTTGCGACACGCCCAATGCCCGCCGCGCCGGCGTCGATCGGATCGATGCAGACCGCGACGCCGGGGGTGACGCAACCCAGCGCGCCGATGTCGCTCTATGCGCCCGGCGTGCAAGAGCCTGATGAGGACGACGCGGCGTTCCAGCCGGAACCGCCGCGGCCCTATGGCGGCGCGCCCGCGCCGCGCAGCAGCGTCCTGCCGCCGCCGAAATATCCGCCGCCGGATGAGGCGCCGCCAACCTATACGCCGCGCGCACTGCCGCCGACG
>JASHSY010000323.1 GCA_030040825.1 Xanthobacteraceae bacterium | reverse complement strand
ATCGAGGCCTGCGCGTCTGAGCCTGAAGGCGGCGGCAACTTGCCGGTCATCCTGCGCCCCCTTCGCCCGGCACAACCTTGAGCGCACGCGGCGGCGCGCTCGGCGCCGTCACGCGGTTGAGCACTTGCTCTTTCGCTCCGAATTGCTGCTGGCGGCCCTTGCCCATGACCAGAATATAGTCGACGCCGGCGATCGCGCTCGGGCGGTGCGCCACTACGATGACAATGGCGCCGCGTGCCCGCAGCCCGAGGACGGCGCGGGTCAGCGCTTCGTCGCCTTCGGCATCGAGATTGGAATTGGGCTCGTCGAGGACGACCAGAAACGGATCGCGGTAGAGTGCGCGGGCAAGCGCGATGCGTTGTGCCTGGCCGGCCGACAAAGCGCTGCCGCTCTCGCCGACATTGGTGTCGTAACCGTCCGGCAGATTGACGATCATATCGTGCACGCCGGCGGCTTGCGCGGCCGCGAGCACCGCCGCCGGATTGGGCGGGTCTTCGAACCGCGCGATGTTCTGCGCCACATTACCCGGGAACAATTCGACGTCCTGCGGCAGATAGCCGATATGACGGCCGAGCGCCTCGGGCGACCATTGATCGAGGGTGGCGCCGTCAAGCCGCACGCTGCCGCGCACCGGCGTCCAAACGCCGACCAGCATACGCGCGAGCGAGGACTTGCCGGACGCGGTCGGACCGATCACGCCGAGCGCCTTGCCGGCGGTGAGCGTGAAATTCGCGTCCTGGCAGACCACTTTTTGCTCACCGGGCGGACTGACGGCGACATTGTGCACAACCAGCGTCTTGGTCGGTGCTTGCAGCGGCATCGGTTCGCTGTGCGGCGGCAAGTGGCTAAGCAAACGCTCCAGCCGCTGCCAGCTTTGCCGCGCGGCGACGAAGCCGCGCCAATTGGCGATGGCGAGATCGACCGGAGCCAGCGCACGAGCGCCCAGGATCGAGCCGGCGATGATGATGCCGGGCGTCGATTCCTGATGGATGACGAGCCAAGCACCGACCGCAAGGATGGCCGATTGCAGCAGCAGCCGCAAAACCTTCGATGCTGCGCCAAGCCCGCCGGCGACGTCGCCGGCGTGTCCGCTCGCGGCAATATAATTGCGGTTCAGATCGTTCCAGCGCCGGGCGATGCGGCCGGTCATGCCCATCGCGGTGATTGCCTCGGCGTTGCGGCGGCTTGCTTCCAGCAGTGCATTGCGCGCCATCGCAAATTGCGTGGCGCTGCGCGTCGGGTGACGGGTTTTCACCTCGGTCACGACCGTCAGCGTAACCAGCACGATCGCGCCAAACAAAGCGGTCAGGCCGATATAAGTGTGAAACAAAAAGCAGATGGCGAGATAGACCGGCATCCACGGCAGGTCGAATAGCGCCAGCGGGCCGGCGCTGGACAGAAAGCCGCGCACGGTGTCGAGGTCGCGCACCGGCTGCGTGCCGTCGCCCCTGTTGCCGATCTTCAGCGGCAGCCGGACGATGGTGTCATAGACGCGCAGACTGAGCGACTCGTCGAGGCTTTGACCGACGCGCAACAGAATGCGGCTGCGGATCGCGTCGATAAATCCCTGCGCCGCGTACAGGCCGGCCGCAAGAAACAACAGCGCAACCAGCGTCGGTACGCTCCGGCTCGGCAGCACGCGGTCGTAGATTTCCAGCATGAACAGCGCGCCGGTGAGCATCAGTACGTTGCTCATGCCGGAAAACAGCGCAATGGCGAGGAATGCCCGGCGGCAGGCATTGAGCGCCGCCGCGAGTTCAGAACTCGCCGGCTGCTGCTGCCGCGCAGGGCGGGGAAGCTGGGTCATGAAATGGCGCCTATCACCGTCCCGGCCGTTTTATCACGATCTGGGCCGCATGATGACTCGCCGAAACGGCATCGTCATGGCTTGGTTTACGCCGCAAACCGGAGGTTTGCGGCGTAAGATCAGAGGGAACGGTCGGCCTAGGCCCGCTATCGTGCGGTGCCGCCCAATCGATCGGGCGGCCGGGCGAACAAGCAATCGGGCGCCGGGCCTGCGCCCGGACCCGTACAATCATACCGTCATATGTTGTTTCGTTGCTGAAAAATCAGGAACGGGAATCGAGCGACAGCCCCATGCTGAACGCCTTTTGGCGCGTAGCGCCCTCCGTCCTACGCAATCGCTTGGCAATCTTGCCGGCAGTGGTTTTCTTTTTTGCCAGCGTCCTCAATTCGCGAACCTCGGTGGCCGTCCACGCGCGTCGCTTCTTTGCTCTCTTAGCCATAAATCCTCCCTTTCAAAGCAAGCCGATGGGGTCCCTTAGCGGGGTCGAAACAGAACTCAACAGTGCGGTTGAAGTCATCAGATCGTAGCAACTGTCCGCAGACGCGCCAGCAGAAAACGGTGGAGCAAGTTAACAATCAGTATTGTTGGACGGGTTCTTAGCAACCTATCGATCACGGTGCAATTCCAACTTTGCATAATCGTCGGCATCTTTTTGCTCGCCAAGCAAGGACGTATCGTCCGGCGGAGCACCGTATAAGTAAGTATAAGGGAGGGAGTGCTCTCGCGGTTCCGGGCTCTTGCAGCCACCCACCACCCTGCTTACGTTCGCGTCCGGATCAGAAAGCGGGAACCGGACGCTGTGATGGAGGAACTCAAGCTCGTCGCCCTCGACAAGGACGATATCGAGGTGATCTCCGCGCATGTGCAGGATGCGCTCGTCAAGGTCGGCGACATTTTTTGGCAGCCGTCGGCGCGCCGTTTTGTGATGGCGCTCAATCGTTTTGACTGGATGAAAGCGGTCAATGCCGACGGCATCAGGTCGGCCAGCAGCGCAGCCGACAGCCCAGACTACCGTCGTTGCCGTACGGCGCTGCGTTTCGAGCGCGTGAGCGCCTGCCAGTGCCGCGATTTCGACCAGACCAACAAGGAGGCGATGCGCAATCTGCTGGCGGTGGAATTCGTCGAGCGCGATGTTCCGGCCGGCACCATCACGCTCACGTTCTCCGGCGGCGGCGCCATCCGTCTCGAGGTCGAGTGCCTGGAAGCCGAACTGATCGATCTCGGCGAAGTCTATGCGGCGGCGGCCTGCCCCGATCACTTCGGGACCAAGAACAGCGCCAAGACAAAGATAGCGTAGGCCGGATCGTTAAGCCGTTCTTGGCTGTGGCGCGTTTCGCTTCGGCGGCGCGAACAGTTTCATAAGCACTGTAATGACGAACAGAGTTGTCGCGTACACGATAAGTTGCATGCCGGTCGGCTGATCGACGTAGCCGATCAGCGTGTGCAGGGCCCGGCCCGGCCAGCTTTCATCGCGAAGCAGCCAGGACGTGTCCCACACCGTGCGGTCGAAGGCGGTGAGAATGTCGGCTTGCTGCAAGAACGCGATGGCTTGCGCCGCCATCCCGGCGGCGAGCAGCGCAATCAGCGTCGAGGTGACGCTGAACAAATAACGCATCGGGATGGTGACCAGGCCGAGATAGGTGAGGACACAGACCAGCGCGCCGAGAACGAGCCCGATGACGCCACCGATCAACATGCCGAAGTTCGCCCCGCCTTCCGCCGCGGCCACGCCGTAGAGGAAAAGCACCACCTCGGAACCCTCGCGCAAAACCGCGATGGCGACAACCGCGGCCAGCGCGGCGAGCGACTTCGAGCCATCAAGCACCGCTTGACCGGCGGCCCGCATTTCGCTGGCGAGTTCGCGCCCGTGCCGCGCCATCCAGACATTGTGCCAGCCGAGCATCAGCACGGCGAAACCAAGAATGCAGGCGTCGAAGATTTCCTGCCCGTTGCCGTTGAACAGTTGCGACAATCCGCCGGTAAACAAAGCGATGATGCAGGCGCCGAGCACGCCGGCGGCGACGCCACCGGCGACCCAACGGCCGCGTCCGGCAACGCCCGAGGTTACCGCCATGACGATGCCGATTATCAGTCCGGCTTCGAACACCTCACGGAAAACAATTACCAGCGAAGGCAGCACAGGCACCTCATTCGTTTATGGTCATGGCACGACCAGATAACCCTGGGTGGCATGGTGAAAATCATCGAAAAAGTTATAGCGGCCGGGCGACAGCGGCCGCACATGCACGGTACCCTCGCCGCCGGCCGGAATCACTTTCTCGAAATGCAGTGCGTCGCTCTCGATCTCGGAGGCGCTGGTATTGAGGTTCTTGACGACGAACGTGATCGGTTTACCCGCGGGCGCATGCAGTTCGGCCGGCTCGAACCGATGATCCTTGATTGTAAGTGTGAGCGTCACCGGTTCCTCGGCACGTGCCGCGATCGCGCTCGTAACAACAAGCGACGCAAGCAGCATCGAACTCAACAACGCAAGTGCGCTTCCTATGCTTCTTATCATGGCCATCGCAGGGACTGATCGCCGCCGTTTAGTAACTGAGATATACGAGGAATTGGTGAACGGCGAATCCTTTGTCAATCGGAAAACCTGAACCAAGTCCGAACCGCTGAAGATTAGAATTGTTATAATAAAAGGGACCTGATACGCGTCGCCGCATCGCGCGCACAACGCGTTATCTGCAAGGCAAACATGGCCATCCGTCTCGACACCCGCGCCGCCGATTTTGCCGAAAAATTTCACGGCTTTCTCGCCACCAAGCGGGAAACCTCGGCCGACGTCGAGGTCGCCGTGCGCGCTATTGTTGCCGACGTAGCCGCGCGCGGCGATGCTGCGCTACGCGACTATACCCGCAAGCTCGACCGCTTCGATCCGCACGGCTCCGGGCTTCGGGTCAAGGCTTCGGAGATCGCAGCGGCGCTTGCGGCCTGTGCGCCCAGCGCGCTCGACGCACTGCATTTTGCCCGCGATCGGATCGAGGCGTTTCACCGCCGGCAGCTGCCGCAGGACGATCGCTTCGTCGACAAACTCGGCGTCGAGCTCGGTGCGCGCTGGAGCGCGATCGCAGCGGTCGGTCTGTATGTTCCCGGTGGTACCGCCGCCTATCCGTCCTCGGTGCTGATGAACGCGGTGCCGGCAAAAGTGGCCGGCGTACCGCGACTGGTCATGACCGTGCCGGCGCCGGACGGCGTGCTGGCGCCGTTAGTGCTGGCAGCGGCGAAAATCGCCGGCATCGACGAGATTTATCGCGTCGGCGGCGCGCAGGCGATCGCCGCACTCGCATACGGCACCGCCACCATCGCACCGGTCGACAAGATCGTCGGTCCCGGCAACGCCTATGTCGCCGCCGCCAAGCGTCTTGTGTTCGGCAAGGTCGGCATCGACATGATCGCCGGGCCGTCCGAGGTATTGATCCTGGCCGACCGGACCGGCAATGCCGACTGGATCGCCGCCGATCTGTTGGCGCAAGCCGAGCATGACGAAAGCGCGCAGGCGATCCTGATCACTGACGATGCAACATTAGCCGGTACGGTCGAGCGGGCAGTCGAGAGCGCGCTGAAAAATCTTGCACGCGGTAAGATCGCTGGCGCATCGTGGCGCGACTTCGGCGCGGTGATTCTGGCCGAAGGTCTGGAACAGGCGCTGCCGCTCGTCGATGCGATCGCGCCCGAGCATCTGGAAATTGTTGCCGCCGACGGTGAAGCGCTCGCCGGCCGCGTCCGTAACGCCGGCGCCATCTTCATCGGCCCGCACACGCCGGAAGCAATCGGCGACTACGTTGGCGGCTCGAACCACGTGCTGCCGACGGCCCGCTCGGCGCGCTTCTCCTCCGGGCTGGGCGCGCTTGATTTCATGAAACGCACCTCCATCCTCAAGTGCGGTCCGGAACAGCTGCGCGCACTCGCCGACGCGGCGATTACGCTCGGCAATGCCGAGGGGCTCGAAGCGCACGCCCGCTCGGTCGCCATCCGGCTTAACAGATAGAGTGGAGCATGAGCTTTTCGGAACGCCGGCTTCCACCCGCGGATCAAGTCCAAGCGCAGGCTTTTGCGGATCATGCCCTGATGGCGGCTCATGGCGCGGGACGATCGCGACAATAACAAAACCGGCCGCCTGGTGGCGGTGACACTCGACGAATCCTCGATCGGGCGGTCGAGCCCCGACGTCGAGCACGAGCGCGCCGTCGCGATCTACGATCTGATTGAGAACAATTCGTTCCGGCCGAGCAGTCATGATGGCGGCCCTTACGTGCTCAACCTCGCTATCGACGGCAACCGGCTGGTTTTTGACATCCGCCTCGAAGGCGGTAAGCCGGTGATCGCGCATCTGCTATCGCTGGCGCCGTTTCGCCGCATCGTGAAAGATTATTTCACCGTCTGCGACAGCTATTACGCGGCGATCCGCGGTGCGACGCCGGACCGAATCGAAGCGCTCGACATGGCGCGCCGCTCATTGCACGACGACGGCTCGCGCGTGCTGATGGAACGCCTCAAGCGCAAAGTGGACCTCGATTTCGACACCGCGCGGCGACTGTTCACGCTGGTGACGGTGCTGCACTGGAAGGGATGAGCGGCGATGCCGACGTCGCCGACGCGAGCCGCTACCCAACCGCTAGCGGTGCTGTTTGCCTGTGGTCTCAACTCGGTGCGTTCGCCAATCGCGGCGGGGTTGTTTGCGCAGATGTTCGGCCGCTCGATCTATGTCGGCTCCGCCGGCTCCCGCAAGGGCGAACTCGATCCGTTCGCGGTCGCGGTCATGGCCGAGATCGGTATCGACATTTCGCGCCATAAGCCGATCACCTTCGAGGAGCTTGACGATCTGGAGGGGCTCAATTTCGATCTGATTGTGACGCTGTCGCCGGAAGCGCACCATCGGGCGCTCGAACTCACCCGGACCAGCGGCGCCGATGTGGAATATTGGCCAACCGTCGATCCGACCGACGTTGAAGGCAGCCGCGAGCAGCGGCTCGACGCCTATCGCGCGGTCCGCGATCAGCTGATGAGCAAGCTGCGCCAGCGGTTCGCGCGACCGCGGCCGGTGAATGAGTGAATGCGCTGCCGCAAGTTCACCTTACCCCCCTCCAGGGCAGGGTAAGAGATTGTGGAATCCCACGTCATCCGCTAGCTTCCGCGCCGATTTCGGCCGTGATTCCGGACATTGATCGCGGCCGCAGGGCGCACAGGTCCGGGCGGCGAATGGCGAAGGAAGAACTTCTGCAATTTCCCGATATCGTGACGGAGCTGCTCCCGAACGCCACCTTCCACGTCAAACTCGAAACTGAACATGAGATCATCGCGCATACCGCCGGCCGCATGCGCAAGAACCGCATCCGTGTCCTGGCCGGCGACAAGGTTTTGGTCGAGATGACGCCTTACGATATGACGCCTTGTGATCTGACCAAGGGCCGCATCACCTATCGGTTCAAATGATTGGCCGCGCCAAATTCGTTCTTGCCTCCGGCTCGCCGCGCCGGCTGTCGCTGATCAATCAGGCCGGGATCGAGCCCGACGCGCTGCGTCCGGCCGATATCGACGAGACGCCGAAACGCGGCGAGTTGCCGCGCGCTTGCGCCACCCGGCTCGCCCGACAGAAGGCCGAGACGGCGTTGGCGATGGTGCGGATCGACGAGGAGCTGAAGGGTTCCTTCGTGCTCGCCGCCGATACCGTCGTCGCGGTCGGCCGCCGCATCTTGCCGAAAACCGAATTGCTCGACGAAGCGGCGCAATGTCTGCGGCTATTGTCCGGACGCAATCACCGCGTTCACACCGCCATCTGCCTGGTGACGCCGCGGGAGACCTTTCGGCAGCGGCTGGTCGAAACGCGGGTTCGGTTCAAGCGACTGTCAGCCGAAGACATCGAGGCTTATCTGGCGTCCGGAGAATGGCGCGGCAAGGCCGGCGGTTATGCCGCACAAGGCATCGCCGGGTCGTTCATTGTCAAGATCGTCGGCTCATACTCCAACATCGTCGGGCTGCCGCTCTACGAGACGTTGACGCTGCTCGGCGGCGAAGGCTACCCGATCCATTTCGGCTGGCTCAATGCGCTGTAGCCTGTCATGCCCGCGCTCCGTCGCGGGCATCCACGTCTTTCAGCTACGGCCCTGCCAAAGTCGTGGATGGCCGGAACGAGTCCGGCCATGACGGTAGGTTGGCAGCGCCCGCCGCGTGTCCCATATTTGTTGGATGCCCGAGGCGAAGCGAGGGAGCGCCTGTCCGATCTGCGGCAAGCCGGTTGCCGCGCCGTTTCGTCCGTTCTGCTCGCGCCGCTGCGCTGACGTCGATCTCAACCGCTGGCTCTCCGGCGTCTACGCGGTTCCGGTGACGGAAGACGAGGAGGAGGACGAGCGGCGCGACGAGGGTGGCGAGGCCCCGAACTAATCTAAATTCTTCGTCATTGCCGGGCATAGCGTTCGAAGAACGGCGTCGCTTCGCTCGCCTATGATCCGGCAATCTATCTGTTCCCGTGCGCACAGATGGATCACCGGGTCTCGGCGCTTCGCGCCGGCCCGGCGATGACGAGAAAGGGTGCATTCTGGACAGCCGGAAAGGCAGTCTCTATAACCGCGCGCTTGCGCGAGGTCTCGATCGGCTTCGCGACAGAGCGTGGGCCCAGGTAGCTCAGTTGGTAGAGCACTGCACTGAAAATGCAGGTGTCGGTGGTTCAATTCCGCCCCTGGGCACCACCACCAAATTCGGGTTTGATTCTGCGCGGTTTTCTCTGACAAAGTCCCACGCTAGCGAAACCGAATAGCACTCCATCGCTTCCGTCGCGAAAATCTTACGTGCGACTGCATTGTAGATGTCGGCCTTCCGGCAAGCCGGACATGGCGTGCGTAACGCAACGTTCGGTATGCCCCTTTACGTGCGCCACAATTGTGTCGTCGAATTGAACAATCCTTGCTACGTCCTGCAAAAGCGGCAGACCGTTGCCGCGATGACGAAGGAGCTACGCCATGAACCGTCGCAAGCTGCTGTTGACGACAGCAAAGACGGCGCTCCTCGGAGCGTTCGCCTCGATCACCGGTGCGCGCGCTCAGACGCCGGCCGGCAGCCGAACGGTGCTGCCGATCCCTGCGGAGAAGGTGAAAGCCGTTCCGGCGCTTGATGCGCGC
>JASHSY010000322.1 GCA_030040825.1 Xanthobacteraceae bacterium | reverse complement strand
GTCAACCTCCCCCTCAAGGGGGGAGGTGAACCGTATGGGGAGCCTGCGCATGAGCGGCCGGGCTCTTAAGCCGATTTTTTGTTCTTCTTATCGTCGTCGACTTCGGTGAATTCGGCGTCGACTACATCGTCCTTTTTCGCTTCGGCTGTACCGCCGTCGCCACCACCGGGCGGCTGTTCGGCAGACTGCTTGTACATCGCTTCGCCGAGCTTCATCGAAGCTTGTGCCAGCGCATTGGTCTTGGCCGTGATCGCGTCTGCGTCGGTGCCTTTCAGAGCTTCCTTGAGGTCGGCCATGGCGTTTTCGATCGCGCGCCGGTCGGCTTCACCGATCTTTGCACCGTGCTCGGCCAAGGTCTTCTCGGTCGAATGCACAAGCGCCTCGGCGTGGTTCTTGGCCTCGACCTGCGCTTTACGCTTCTTGTCTTCTTCGGCGTGCGCCTCGGCGTCCTTCACCATCTTCTGGATGTCGGTCTCGGAGAGACCGCCGGACGCCTGGATGCGGATTTGCTGTTCCTTGCCGGTGCCTTTGTCCTTGGCTTGAACATTGACGATGCCATTGGCGTCGATGTCGAAAGTGACCTCGATCTGCGGCACGCCCCGCGGCGACGGCGGAATGCCGATGAGATCGAACGAGCCGAGCAACTTATTGTCGGCGGCCATCTCGCGCTCGCCCTGGAACACGCGGATGGTCACCGCGGTCTGTCCGTCTTCGGCGGTGGAGAATACCTGACTCTTTTTGGTCGGGATGGTGGTGTTGCGATCGATCAGGCGGGTGAACACGCCGCCCAATGTCTCGATGCCGAGCGATAGCGGAGTAACGTCGAGCAACAACACGTCCTTGACGTCGCCTTGCAGCACGCCGGCCTGAATCGCCGCGCCGACCGCGACCACTTCGTCGGGATTGACGCCCTTGTGCGGCTCCTTGCCGAACAATTGCTTGACGACTTCTTGCACCTTCGGCATGCGCGTCATGCCACCGACCAAAACCACTTCGTTGATCTCGGCCGCGCTCAAGCCGGCGTCCTTGAGCGCCTGCTTGCACGGATCGATGGTCTTCTGCACCAGGTCATCGACCAGCGCTTCGAATTTGGCGCGGGTGAGCTTCATGGTTAGATGTTTCGGCCCGGTGGCGTCGGCGGTGATGAACGGCAGATTGATCTCGGTCTGCGTCGTCGACGACAGCTCGATCTTGGCCTTCTCGGCTGACTCCTTGAGCCGCTGTAGCGCGAGCTTATCGCGGCGCAGGTCGATGCCCTGTTCCTTCTGGAACTCGTCGGCCAGATAATTGACCAGCCGCATATCGAAGTCCTCGCCGCCGAGGAAAGTGTCGCCGTTGGTCGACTTCACCTCGAACACGCCGTCGCCGATTTCCAGAATAGAAATGTCGAACGTGCCGCCGCCGAGGTCATAGACCGCGATGGTGCCGCTCTTGTTCTTGTCGAGCCCGTAAGCGAGCGCAGCCGCGGTCGGCTCGTTGATGATGCGCAGCACTTCGAGGCCGGCGATCTTGCCGGCGTCCTTGGTGGCCTGGCGCTGCGCGTCGTTGAAATAGGCCGGAACGGTGATGACTGCCTGCTCGACCTTGGAGCCGAGATTGGCTTCCGCCGTTTCCTTCATTTTCTGCAAGATGAACGCCGAAATCTGCGACGGCGAATAGGTTTTGCCCTCGATCTCGACCCAGGCGTCGCCGTTGGAGGCGCGCACAATCTTGTAGGGGACGAGTTTCTTGTCCTTCTCGACCATCGGGTCGTCGTAGCGCCGGCCGATCAGGCGTTTGACCGCAAAAATGGTGCGTTCGGGATTGGTGACGGCCTGGCGCTTGGCCGGTTGGCCTACCAATCGCTCGCCCTCGTCGGTGAATGCGACAATGGATGGTGTCGTGCGCATCCCCTCGGCATTTTCGATGACCTTCGGCGCCTTGCCTTCCATGACGGCGACGCACGAATTCGTGGTCCCGAGATCGATACCAATGACCTTGGCCATGGTGTTAATCCTCTCCTTTGCGGCAGGTCGGGCAGGCCCGATTAGGCGCCCTCAGTCCGACCCCCTTGGTAGTCCAACTATCGCCCGGCTCCCAGGCGATTTCCCTTGGCTCATATAGGAGGGCGCGAGTAAGCCGCAAGTCAGGATTGCCGAAGCGGAGACGCCGTTGACCGTTAAAACTAACAGAAGGATGAAGCTTAAAACGACGCGTCCGCTTGGGGGCTTACGCTTACATCACGGTTACCTCCATCCGGAGGCGCAGGCTCAACTCCTCGTCGCCCTGCGCAGCGTCCTGGCGCAGGCGCCCCTGTACACGCCGCGCATGCCGAAATCGGGCCGGCCGTTTACGGTTCGGATGTCGAATTGCGGACCGCTCGGTTGGGTTTCCGATCGAAACGGCTACCGGTACCAGCCGCTTCATCCCGAAACCGCCCGGCCGTGGCCGCCGATGCCGCCAATGTTGCTCACGATATGGAGTGAGCTTGCCGGCTATGCCGATCCACCCGAAGCCTGTCTCATCAATTTCTACGCCGCAGATGCGAAAATGGGCCTGCATCAGGATCGCGACGAGGCAGATTTCGCCGCGCCGGTGGTCTCGGTCTCGCTGGGCGATACCTGCCTGTTTCGCGTTGGCGGCCACAAACGCGACGCGCCCGCGCGAGCCTTCCGCCTTAGTTCGGGCGACGCCGTGGTTCTTGGTGGCGAAGCGCGGCTTGCCTTCCACGGCGTCGACCGAATTTATCCGGGCACATCGCGCTTGCTACCGGAAGGCGGACGGATCAATCTAACCTTGCGACGGGTCACGCGCGGCGCCGGCGCCGGGTTGGACCGCCGGTCCGGCGCAGAGGCTCCCCATGTCAAGCAACGGCAGATTTAGTTCTCCGGCAGCAGCCGCGGTCGTCGCCGCTATTGTCACCGCGACCATCGCGGCGGCGCCAGCCTGGGCGGCGGAAGCGGTTTTCCCAATCGGTTCGCGCCTCGGCCTCGTTCCGCCGGCCGGGATGATAGCGAGCGAGACCTTCGACGGCTTTGCCGATCCGGGCAAGGACGCAGCCATCTTGATCGCCGTGCTGCCGCCGGCGGCCTACGGCCAAATCGAAAAGACGATCGATACCGAGGTGTTGAAGAAACAAGGCGTCATCTTGGAGAAGCGCGAGCCGATGCAGTTTAGCTTCGGCAAGGGCTTCCTGCTGACCGGACGGCAGGTTGCCGACAAGACGCACTACCGCAAGTGGCTTTTGGTGACGTCAGCCGGTGATTTCACCGCGCTTGTCACTGCGCAGGTGCCGGAGCAGGACAAGGCCTATCCCGATCGCGCCATGCGCGCTGCGCTGGCGTCATTATCGGTTCGCGCGGAGGTTCCCGAAACTGAAGAGCTGAGCTTGCTGCCGTTCACCGTTGGCGATCTGGCTGGATTCCACATCGACGGCGTGCTGCGCGGCCGCGCCCTCATGTTGAGCGACCGACCAAACACCGCCGGTTCCGGCAAGCCCGCGGCCGAACCCGACAGCGAGGCACATTTGCTGATCGCCGCCGTACCGGGCGGCCCGCAGGAGCCGGACGACCGCAGCAATTTCGCCAGGTTGTCCTTCAGCGAGATCGGCGGACTGCGCGACATTCAGATCACCCTGTCGGAGCCTTTGCGGATCAGCGGCCAGTCCGGATACCAGACCATGGCCGATGCCAAGGATGCGCGCTCGGGCGCCGACGTGCGGGTGGTGCAATGGCTGCGCTTTGGCAGCAGCGGCTATCTGCAGATGGTTGGCATCGCCCGCACCGACGGTTGGACGGCCACGCTGACCCGGCTGCGCGCAGTGCGCGACAGCATCGACACCAAATGAAAGACCGGCTTTTTAGGTATTATCGGCAGCCGCGTTATCGTTGACCGGCCGCGCACCGGGTGCGGATTTCGGGCCGCCTTTCGACACACCGACCATCGCCGGGCGCAAAACGCGTTCACCAATCATATAGCCGGGGGCTACCACCTCGACGACGCTGCCGGCTGGCACCGATGCGTCGGGCACTTCGTACATCGCCTGATGGACGTTGGGATCGAATTTTTCGCCGCGCGGCGTGAACTGGCGGACGCCATTCTTTTCCAGCGCTTTAAGAAGCTCGCGCTCGGTCAAGTCGACGCCGTCGATCAGCGCTTTTACGCCGGCTTCGGCCCCGGCGCGTAATTCCGGCGAAACCGCGTCGAGCGCGCGGCGCATATTATCGGCAACCGCCAGCATGTCGCGGGCAAAAGAAGCGGCGCCGTATAGCCGCGCATCGGTAACTTCGCGCTCGGTGCGCTTACGCAGATTTTCCATTTCGGCGAGCGTGCGCAGGAGCTTATCTTTAAGCTCGGCTGCCACCGCCGCATCGGCCTGCGGCGCCGGCGGCTCGTTGGCCGGCGAAGC
>JASHSY010000321.1 GCA_030040825.1 Xanthobacteraceae bacterium | reverse complement strand
TCGTTCTGGCTGCTGCCGGCCTCGTTTGCGCTGTTTCTGGCCTCGTTCCTGTTCGAGGGCGAACCGGGGACCTTGGGCGCCGGCACCGGCTGGACGCTGTATGCGCCGCTATCGACCTACGGCCATCCCGGCCCGGCGATGGATTTCGTCATCCTGTCGATCCATCTGGCCGGCGCCTCGTCGATCCTCGGCGCCATCAACTTCATCACCACCATCTTCAACATGCGCGCGCCGGGCATGACCATGCACCGGATGCCGCTGTTCGTCTGGTCGGAGCTGGTGACGGTGTTCCTGCTGCTGCTGTCGCTGCCGGTTTTGGCCGGCGCCATCACCATGCTGCTGACCGACCGTAATTTCGGCACCACCTTCTTCGATCCGCATGGCGGCGGCGATCCGCTGTTGTTCCAGCACCTGTTCTGGTTCTTCGGCCACCCGGAAGTCTACATCCTCATTGTGCCGGGCTTTGGCATGGTCAGCCAGATCGTGTCGACGTTTTCGAAGAAGCCGGTGTTCGGCTATCTCGGCATGGCCTATGCCATGGTGGCGATCGGCGGCATCGGCTTCATCGTGTGGGCGCACCACATGTATAACGTCGGCATGTCGGCCTCGGTGCAGGCCTACTTCATCGCCGCCACCATGGTGATCGCGGTGCCCACCGGGGTGAAGATCTTCTCCTGGGTCGCCACCATGTGGGGCGGCTCGATCGAGTTCAAGACGCCGATGCTGTGGGCGATCGGCTTCATCTTCCTGTTCACCATCGGCGGCGTCACCGGCGTGGTGCTGGCCAATGCCGGCGTCGACCGCGAGCTGCACGGCACCTATTACGTGGTGGCGCACTTCCACTATGTGCTGTCGCTCGGCGCCATCTTCGCCATCTTCGGCGCCTGGTATTACTGGTTCCCGAAGATGACCGGCTACATGTACTCGGAAGCGATCGGCAAGTGGCACTTCTGGCTGACCTTCATCGGCGTCAACATCGCCTTCTTCCCGCAGCACTTCCTCGGCATGGCCGGCATGCCGCGCCGGATTGCCGACTATCCGGATGCGTTCTCCGATTGGAACTACATCTCCTCGATCGGCGCCTACATCTCCGGCTTCGGCACGCTGGTGTTCTTCTTCGGCGTGATCCAAGCCTTCCTGCGCAAGGAGCGCGCCGCCGGCAATCCGTGGGGCGTCGGCGCTACCACGCTCGAATGGACGCTGCCCTCGCCGCCACCCTTCCATCAATATGACACCCTGCCGCTAATCCGATGAGCGTTACGCTTTCGCGTGTTGAGCCGAGCGTTGCGAGCGTCGGCGACTATGTAGCCCTGCTGAAGCCACGGGTAATGTCGCTCGTGGTCTTCACAGCCTTGGTCGGGCTTGTGGTGGCGCCCGGACATCTGCATCCGGTGATCGCCTTTACCGCGCTGTTGTGTATCGCCGTCGGCGCCGGTGCCGCGGGCGCGCTCAACATGTGGTACGACGCCGACATCGACGGGCAAATGGCGCGTACCGCCAGTCGCCCCATTCCGCGCGGCCGCATCACGCCAGGCGAAGCGGCCGGCTTCGGCATAACGCTGGCAGCCTTCTCGGTTGCCGCGCTGGGGCTTCTGGTGAATTGGGTAGCGGCTAGCCTGCTCGCCTTCACAATTTTCTTCTATGTCGTCATCTATACGGCGTGGCTGAAGCGCTCGACCCCGCAGAATATCGTGATCGGCGGCGCAGCGGGCGCGCTGCCGCCGATGATCGGCTGGGCAGCAGCGACCGGAAGCCTAGCCGTTGAACCGATCATTCTCTTTCTCATCATCTTTATCTGGACGCCGCCCCACTTCTGGGCGCTGTCGCTCTACCGAACCGGGGATTACGCGCGGGCCGGAATTCCGATGCTGCCGGTGGTCGCCGGCGCCACCGAAACACGTCGCCAGATTTTGCTTTATACGCTGATCCTGGCGCCGCTCGGCGTGGCGCCTTGGTTCCTCGGCTATACCAGTGCATTATACGGGGTCGTCGCGCTTGCCGGTGGCGCCGCAATGATCGCGCTGGCGTTACGCGTGCGGGCGGAGCGGGAGGGACACAAAGCCAGCAAACAATTGTTCGGCTTCTCCATCCTCTACCTGTTCCTGCTGTTTGCCATGCTGCTCGTCGATCGGCTATTGGGGGCCCTCATCGGCCATTTGCCGGCATGACGGCGTTAAGATCGAACCATGAACAACTCGGCAGACCCGGAGCAGCCGGAAACCTCCCTCAAGCTGACGGAGGAGCAGTTGCGCGCGCGCCGCACGCGATCCATCGCGATTGCTTTGGCGCTCGGCGCATTCGTGGTGCTGGTTTTCGTGGTGACGCTGGTGCGGCTTCGTTCCGGCGTGCTGACGCGGCCGATGTGAGGCCGGCGCGATGACCGAGTCGGCTACCGAACATGCACCGCAGCGTGCAACGCGCCGCGATTTTGTCGTCGCCTTCCTGTGCGGTGGGCTGGTTGCCGGCATGGTCGGCCTGTCCTTCGCGGCGGTGCCGCTCTATTCTTGGTTCTGCCGCACCACCGGTTTCGGTGGCACCACCCAGGTGGCGAAATCGCTGCCGACCTACACTACCGACCGTATTGTCACCGTGCGCTTCGATTCCAACGTCGCCACAGGATTGCCGTGGCGATTTGAGCCGGAACGTCGCACGGTTGACGTCAAGCTGGGCGAGGTCGTCACCGTCTACTATGCCGTCACCAACGATTCGGCGCGCGTGACCGCGGGCCAGGCCGGGTACAACGTCAGCCCGTCGACCGTCGGTATTTACTTCGAAAAGATCAATTGCTTCTGTTTTACCGAGCAGACCATGCAGCCGGGCGAAAAGCGCGACATGGCGGTTGTCTTCTACGTTGATCCGAAGCTCGCCCGAGATTCCGAACAGGACGGTGTTAAACTGATCACCCTCTCCTACACCTTCTATCCGACGCGCGCGTCGGATCAGGCGAAGGCGGAGAGTACGGCGCCGGTAAAGACCGGGCCGATTTAGCAAGGCGCCAAGGAGAACCACGACCATGGCTAACGTTGCCCATGCCAAACCGCACCACGACTACCACTTGGTCAATCCGAGCCCGTGGCCGGCGCTCGGGGCGACTGCGGGGTTTATCACTGCTGTCGGGCTGATCCTGTGGATGCACAATACGGTAGCCTACGCGCCGATTATTTTCGGCGTTGGCGTGCTGGGCATCCTCTACACCATGATGAGCTGGTGGCGCGACGTCATCCATGAAGCCGAGGTCGAGCACGACCATACC
>JASHSY010000320.1 GCA_030040825.1 Xanthobacteraceae bacterium | reverse complement strand
ATCGGCGACGTCGTTGCGGGTCCGATGCTTGCGCACAAGGCCGAAGACGAAGGCGTCGCGGCCGCCGAAATCATTGCCGGGCAGGCCGGCCACGTGAATTACGACGTAATCCCGAATGTCGTATATACGAGCCCCGAAATCGCTTCGGTGGGGAAGACCGAAGAGGAGCTGAAAGCGGCCGGCGTCGCCTATCAGGTCGGCAAATTTCCGTTCACGGCCAACGGCCGCGCCCGCGCCAATTTGGCGACCGACGGTTTCGTCAAAATCCTCGCCGACGCCAAGACCGATCGGGTGCTCGGGGTTCACATTCTCGGACCCGACGCCGAGGCCCTGATCGCCGAAGCCGCGATCGCCATGGAGTTCGGCGCCGCGTCGGAAGATATCGCCCGCACTTGCCATGCCCATCCGACCTTGAGCGAAGCGGTGAAAGAGGCGGCGCTCGCGGTCGCCAAACGCGCGATCAATATGTGATCGACGGTACATTCAAGCGAGCCGGATCACTCCACCACAATCTTGACCTCGCTGCCGGACTTTAATTTCTCGCCGGGCCCGAGTCCGTTGAGCACGCGAAAGCGCTCGACTTGGCGATCGGCAACCGCCATCCGGCCGGCGAGCTTCTCCACGGTATCGCCGGGCCTGACGGTGACAATTTGCAGGCGTAGCGGCTTGGCATCTTCGATCTCTGCCAGACTCATACGGCGGAACGTGCCGATCGATTCGCGGAAAATGCGGTCGGTTTCCGGCGTTCGACGCTTGGCCGCGAAAATGAAGCGATAGACATCGCTGCCGAAGCGGATGGCGTAAAGCCGGAAATCCCATTGATCGCCTTTGGCGGCGGCGGTCGCTCCCGGAAAGCCGTTGACGGTGATGTCTTCCACCGTGCTGGAGTCGATGTTCTCGATCCAGCCAGAGGTCAAATAGCCGGCAAGCGTCTGCTCGGACGGCACGCGCACAACATCGAGACGCAACGCCTGGCCGCCGCCGCGTTTGACGCCGAGCACCGCCTGCGCGGTGTTGTCGAGCGTGAAACCTTCCGGCGCGGTGAAGGTGAAGCCCAATCGCGGATGCAGGAACCGGCGGCCGCGCACGTAGCCTTCGCTCGGATCTTCGCCGAAGACGATACCGTCGATCCCGGCCAGATAATCGGGCCGGTCCCTGATGCCGCCCGCTTCGGCGCCCGCAGTGGTCGTGGCGGTGCGGCCGCTATACTGCCGGGCATTGGCGGTCGCATTGGTGATTCGCTCCGGCGTTGCCGGATGCGACGACAGGAAGTCCGGTGCGCGCGGATCGATGGCAGTGCCGTTCGGCGATGATTTGAGTTCTGCGTTGTGCTCCATCGAGGTGAGGAAGCGCACCGCGCCGTAAGGATCGTAACCGGCGCGCGCGGCGATGCCGATGCCGATAGCGTCGGCCTCGAATTCCTGCGCGCGCGAGAAACTGGCCAGTGCGAGCTTCGATTTGGCGAGCGCCAGCGCGCCGGCTTCCGGATCGCTGATGACATCGCTGACCACGCGGCCGACCAGCGCGGCCTGTTTGGTCTGCTCTTCGCGGATGGCGGCGTGGCGCGCGATCACGTGCCCCATCTCGTGCGCCAGCACGGAAGCAAGCTCGGATTCGTCGTTGGCGAGCGCGATCAGGCCGCGTGTCACGTACAGATGCCCGCTCGGCAGCGCGAAAGCGTTGATCGACTGCGAATTGAGCATGGTGACTTTGTAGTGCAGGTCCGGCCGATCCGACGCCGCTACCAGGCGCTCAACCGTCTGCTCGATCATCGCTTGCAGTTTCGGATCGTTGTAGACGCCGCCATAGGCGGCAAGGATGCGCTGATGCTCGCGCAAAACCGCCGGCGCCATGGTGGCCGTCTCGGCGGGCTTGGCTGACGGCTGTGCGGCGGCTTGCGGCTCGACGGGTGGCGGCGACGCCGTGCAGGCGGCCAACAGCAAAGCAAGCGCAGCCACGCCGGCTTGCGCCGGCCGCAGCTTGGCCGTGCTTTTGCTGCCGAAAATGGTCACGCTCTCAGCCATCACTCGCGATCAATCAGTTCGATCTGCTCGGGTCGTGTTGCCTCGATCCACGGTCCACCACGCTCTTCGATCCAGCCGCGGACCCGGATGCGCCTTCCCGCAAGCGTCTTCGGTTCGAGACCGGCCGCCGTGAAGCTACGCGCATTTCGCTTCAGGATCGTAACCGTGAAGTCCGTGCTCCACCGCCGCCCGAAATTCACGTAGGTGGTCGCCCCGCTTTCGCGTACCGAAACCACCTTACCCTCGACCAGCGCAAAACGGCCTTGCTCAGCCAGCACCTTGGCGGGGTCGTCAGCGTCGAGAGACTCATAATATGGACTGGCCCAAAGGCCAAGCTTGGCCGCCCGCGCGGTCCGTTCCCGATTGAGCAGGTCCAGCGCGCAGGCGCGGCTTGCCACCCGCGCCGCGACGCGGGCAAAGCCGGCGGCGATCAAATCGGCTTGGACTGCATGTTCGGCGCCCTCGCGCACGACGAAGGCGTAGCCGACGAGACGTCCATAACGGTCGGTCTTTTGCGCTTCCGCCTGTTTGAGCACGAGGTCGCCGCCGGCGAGCAAGCGGGCGAGCGCGTCCTTTGCCGCCGCACCGCCGGGCGCCGCCTTGGCGTCACCAGCAGGCGCAAGCGGCGGAACCTCGATTGCGGCGAGGCGGACTTCGCGTCCGTCGTCGAGCACGAAGGTGCGGCCGTCGATGACGCGGGCGGCAGTGCCGCGCGCCAGCATTGGACCGGCGCAGGCCGAAACTGAATGCGGCTTCTCCTGCGCGGCCGCGCCGATGCATCCGCCAAATAAGGCCAGTCCGGTCGCCACAAGGGCGGCCGCGCCCCGATCCCACCCGATCATCGGTGGTGAGCGAAAGGCCGGAATGCGGCGGTACTGCGGCGGGTTCCGGCACGGGGATAAATGCCGAATTTTTGCAGCTTTCGCAGAGCAGTGCCTCAATCGGGTCCTCCCCGCATCCTCGTCATTGCGAGAAGCCAGCGACGAGGCGGTCCAGTAATCCCGTCACCCTGAGGTGCGACGCCCGACCTGGTCGGGCGGAGCCTCGAAGGGCGATGGTCCGGGCCGCGCATCCTTCGAGGGCCGCCATTGCGCGTCGAAGACGCGCGTAAAGGCGCCGATGGCAGCCACCTCAGCGATGACGACGGTCAACACAAATCGTTCTCGCGGCGCGTTTTTTTGCGCCCGAGTTTTGCCAACCAAAACCCATCGTCACCACCGGGCTCGACCGGTGGTCGATGATGAGGTGCGGCTTCGAAGGCTGATCGGCAAATCCGATTGAACCTCTCGTCCGCATGGATTGCCGGGTCAAGCCCGGCAATGACGAAGGATGGACAGGACGACGAAACAAAAAGGAAGCGGAACGCCGGCAAACGTGTTCGTCCAACCTCCGCACCTCGCGATGCGGCGCGCGCTGAACGCAGCGCGCTCGCCTGTCGGCGTTCCACCACGGCTCTTGCCGTCGGGGCGTTGGCCCCTTGGGCGCAACTTCAGGCCAGGCTTCCTGGGACGCAGCGGGACGTCCGGTTCGGTAAGCTCGCCCAACCGGGGGCGAAGACCTCGCGCTTTGACACGGGTGTTACCCGCGCCCGCTTGTCCCAGTCCAGGGATGCACCTCCCGGACCGGTCGTAATGCCAGCCAGCATGATGCCCGAAGCTGCCCGGAAGCAGAGTGTATCGCTCCGCGCGCGGGCGCCGCACTCGCTCCGCTTTCGGGAGTACCCTCGGCCGAAGGCGTCCTTCACTGAGCGAGATGATGGCTTAATATGTAACAATAAAGGTGACTAAAGTCAACATAAATGTGACAACTGGCTTTTAATCGCTCTGGCCGTTTACGTTGAGACGGAGAATTTAGTAGACGCCATAGTATATTAACGGTCGTAACCGGGATATAATATTGCGTAACCGGGATATGCGTAATATGTGTACATGCTGATCAAGAAGCAGGGACTCACATGATCGCCGCCCGTAAGCGCGTCAAAAAGTATCGAAGCGAAGGTGGGGCGGCGGACCTTGCCCGGGTTGAGGTGCTTGTGCCGCCATCCGCCCGGAACGAGATTCTGGCAATTGCTTCCCAGTTGCGTGCGGAACATCGCAGCAAGAAAGAGCTTAGGTTGCTCTATGACAATGCGCTCCGCTCTTACCGGACGCGCATCCTCGACAACCTCGATCTGGACCGGCTTCCCGATTTACGTTCGCGCGCCGCCGTAGTCGCCCGTGCCATGATTGATCGCGGCGATGCCCGTGCCTTTGCCATGGGCCGGAAGATGCTCGATCACGTCGGCGCAATGGCAAGCTGAAATGGCGCTCACGCAACTCCAGAGCAACATCCTCCGCTGCCTTGCCAAGAACCGCTCGGACACGAGCTACTTGGCGGGGGGCTTGATGCTGAACAAAAATTGGCAAAGGCGTTCCGATGACATCGACATCTTTCACGATAGCGACGAAGAAGTGACAGGTGCCGCGGCGGCCGACCTGGCCGTCCTCGAGGCTGCGGGATACAAAACCCACAGAGACTTTATCGTCTACGGCTGTGTCGATGCCACGGTTTCCGATGGAGCGTCCTCCACGATTATTCAGTGGTTTGCCGAGACGAAGCGCCGCTTCTTTCCCCTTGTGAAAGACGAGGAGTGGGGTGCCCGCCTTCATCAGGCCGATCTCGCCGTCAACAAGGTGCTCGCGGCGTCCGGCCGCTCAAAAGCCCGCGACATCGCCGATCTTGTCGCCATTGGACGCAACTACTGTCCGCTCGGTCCACTGGTGCTCGCCGCTGCCGGCAAGCCGCCGAACTTTTCGCCACGACGCACGATCGACGAGATACGCCGCCACGCCCTCTCCATTCCTGCTGAAGAATTCGCCGCCGTGAAGGGGCTCCCCGCAGAATGGTCTGCCGATTTCATACGCGATGAGGCGCTCCGTTTCGTCGAAGCAGCGGACGAATACATAATGAGGGCTTCTCCCGACCTGCTCGGAGTTCTCGCTGTGAACAAGGACGGCCTTCCAATCGAAGTGCGCGAGGGAAAGCGCGGCGAGGCTATCCTGAGAAAGGCAACGGACGAGCCGGAAGTGATGCCCGTTCCGGCGGAATTCAATTCGGTAGACTGGAGTTCCGCCCATTCGTGAATCGGCGTTCGTCCCGCGCGCGGGCGCCGCACTCGCTCCGCTTTCGGGAGTGCTCTCAGCCGAAGGCGTCCTTCACCGAGCGAGATTGGTTGTCTCATAACCGAAACGGGGACGAAGGTCAATGAAAAAGAGACCAGTGCTTTTCGGCGATGGTTCAGTCTGCCCCACTAAGTCTCCCGCGGACGGCGGTGAGATGTTTTGTTCGCTTCAGCGGACCTTTGCGAACGTCCAAACGGAGCTTCAATGTCGAAACCGGTGATCTTCACCATTTCCGCCGCATGGGATGACGAGGCGTCGGTGTGGAGCGGACATTGTGACGACATTCCCGCTGCCGCTGATGCGCCTACCCTCGACGCGCTATTGGCGAAAATCTCCGCCATTGCGCTCGATCTGTTGCCGGACAATTATCCGGAGATCGGTCCGGCGTCCTTGTTTTTGCAAATCACTGCGCTGCGCGAAGCCGAGCCCGCTCCGGCCTAAATGGCCCCGCAATTCGACGCGCACAAATGCTGAAGGTGTGGGATGACCATTTCGGCGACGGCGGTAAGTTTTGACGAGCACGCGATGTGGGTCGAACTGTCGGACGGCCGCACGCTCGGTGTGCCGCTCGCCTGGTTTCCGCGGCTATTGCGGGCGAGCCCCGATGCGCGGGCACGGGTCGAGATCAGCCGGGTCGGTCTGCACTGGGAAGATTTGGACGAGGATATTTCCATCGCGGGCTTGCTTGCCGGCCGCAGCGACATGACACGACAAAGCGAGCCAGCTATTTGACGCCCAAACTAGCACAAAGTGGGACCGGCTCATGCCCGCGCACAGGCGTTCGAAGAGCGGCGTCGCTTCCGCTCGTTCTTATCTCCTCTGCGTCTAAAACGTGGATGGCCGGGACAAGCCCGGCCATGACGAAATGACGAGAGGCTGTGGCCCTTCGAGGCTCGTCGCTTCGCGCCGAGCACCTCAGGGTGACGGGAACGGCTATCCCGCCTTGCGCTGCCGCCCGTGAGCGCGCGCGGGTTTGCGGGGCGC
>JASHSY010000319.1 GCA_030040825.1 Xanthobacteraceae bacterium | reverse complement strand
GGATCTCGTAGCCGTTGGTGCCGGCGGAAGCCGCAAGCTCGTCGACCGGAATGCCATCGCCGACAAATCTGGCGACGTCGCCGCGATGAACCAAACCCTCGGCGAGATCGGTGGTGTCGATGCAAACGAGGTCCATCGAAATAAGCCCGACGATGGGGCAGCGGCTCGCCGCAACGATGGCCGTTGCGCCAGGTTTCCGGGCGGTGCCGCTGGCCGAGCGCATGAGACCGTCGGCATAACCGATCGTGGCCACGGCGATGCGTGTGGTGCGTGGCGCGGTCCACGTGGCGCCGTAACCGACCGTCTCGCCTTGCGCGACTTTGCGCACCTGCAAGATGGTTCCGGTCAGCTCGACCACATTGCGCATGGGATTGGCGCGCCCCGGCGTCGGATTGATGCCGTACAGCGCGGCGCCCGGCCGCGCCATGTCGTAATGCGCTGAATCGCCGAGAAAGATGCCGGAGGAATTGGCTAGCGAAGCCGGTATGCCGTGGTAGAGCATGCGCAACTCGCGAAACAGCCGGATCTGGCTGGCATTGAGGGGGTGATCCTGGATATCTGCGCAGGCGAAGTGGCTCATCAACAGCGTGATGCCGTGGTTTTCGCTCTGCACGCGTAACGCCAGAGCGGCGGCCTCGTCCGGAGAAATGCCCAGCCTGTTCATGCCGGTGTCGACATGGATCGCCGCGCCGCCGCGCCAGCCTTGGCCGGCAACGAAAGCATCCCACTCCGCCAGTTCGGCGGTGCTGTTGATCACCGGCCGAATGTTCAACTCGGGAAACGCACCGGCGGCTTTCGGTGAAAATCCGCCGAGAACATAAATATCCGCGTCACGGGCGCGGGGGCGCGCGCGACGCGCCTCCGCGACGTCCGCCACAAAGAAGGTCTTGCAGCCTGCTTTGGCCAATTTGGCGGTGACCGGCTCAAGCCCGAGGCCGTACGCGTTGGCCTTGATCACCACCGCGCACTCGGCGGTGAGGAGTTCACGCGACAGCGCGCGCCAGTTCGTTTCAATGGCGTCGAGATCAATGGTGAGCGTGCCGCCGGTCTCGGGATGGGTAGCGTTAGTTTCCAATTCGGGCAGCGGTTCGACGAAGGCCATTCCTGCCTTATGGCGGGGGACGGCGCGGCGGTAAAGCGGGGTCGAACGAGCGGCCTAAAATTGCGAGTGGTGGGCCGAGTCCAGGCTGGCGAAGCGCGTGACGGCCGCGTCGAATTGCAGTTCCACCGATCCTGTTGGGCCGTGACGTTGCTTACCGATGATGACTTCGGCCTTGCCCGCGACACGTTCGCCCTCGGCCATCCATTCGGCGAATTTTTCCCGGTTGGCTTCCGTGGGCTTTCGCATCTGATGGTAATATTCCTCGCGGAACACGAACAACACGACGTCGGCGTCTTGTTCGATCGAGCCGGATTCGCGCAAATCCGCAAGCTGCGGGCGCTTGTCTTCGCGCCCTTCGACCTGACGCGACAATTGCGAGAGTGCGAGAACGGGGACGTTGAGCTCTTTCGCCAGCGCCTTCAATCGCGTGGTGATCTCGGTGATTTCCTGCACACGGTTTTCGCTGGAGCGGCGGCTGGTACCTTGCAGAAGCTGAATATAGTCGACGACCAGAAGATCGAGGCCGCGTTGCCGCTTGAGCCGGCGTGCGCGCGCCGCCAGTTGCCCGATTGAAAGACCGCCGGTTTCGTCGACATAGAACGGCAAATTTTGCAGCTCGATCGAAATGTCCTTGATCTTTTCGAAATCGGCTTCGTCGATCGCGCCGCGTCGGATCTTATTCGAAGGAATCCCGGTCTGCTCCGAGATGATGCGGGTGGCGAGTTGCTCGGCCGACATTTCGAGCGAGAAAAAGCCGACGATGCCGCCGTTGACCGTGGCCATGTGTCCGTCGGCGCGCACTTCGCCCGACCACGCCTTGGCGACATTGTAAGCGACATTGGTGGCAAGCGCGGTCTTACCCATGCCGGGGCGGCCGGCGAGGATGATCAGATCGGAGGGCTGCAAGCCGCCCATGCGGGAATCGAGGTCGGACAGCCCGGTCGCCAGCCCGGAAAGACCGCCGTCACGCTGGTAGGCGTGAGCCGCCATATCAACGGCGGTGGTCAGCGCTTGGGCGAAGCGCTGAAAGCCGGAATCGTAGCGGCCGGTTTCGGCAAGCTCGTAGAGCTTGCGTTCGGCTTCCTCAATGTGGCTTTGCGGTGTCGCATCGACCGGCGCCTCGTAGGCGAGATTGACCATATCCTCGCCGATGGTGATCAGGTCGCGGCGCACCGAAAGGTCATAGACGGTTCGGCCGTAATCCTCGGCGTTGATGATCGTTGTCGCTTCGGCGGCCAGCCGTGCCAGATATTGATTGACGCCGAGACCACCTATGTCGAGATCGGGCGGCAGAAAGGTTTTGAGCGTAACCGGTGTCGCCAGCTTTCCGGCCCGGATCAGCCCGCCCGCTAACTCGTAGATGCGCTGATGAATCGTTTCGAGGAAATGCTTCGGTTCGAGAAAATCGGAAACGCGATAAAAAGCCTCGTTATTGACGAGGATCGCGCCCAGTAAGGCCTGCTCGGCTTCTATATTGTGCGGCGGCGCGCGAAAGGCCGGCTCCGCGGGAAGCTGTTTGCGGGCAGTCGAATCGAATACGGCCATGGTCGCGAGCGGAATCCCGGGTTGTGGCCGATTTGCGGCGCGCGGCCGAAATGCGGAGCGAACTTGTATTGGACGGAGCACTCAACATCGAGGGTCACTCAACGACAGCGCCACTGAAAGACCACGAGCGCAACGTGTTAATCGAGCGACGAGGACTTTGGAAATCCTTGTTATCGCGTTTCCCCGATAATCACCGGGTTTCGGCGAACAACTTCGCTAGTTGCAAGAGCTCTTGACGGCCCATTGATTCCGGCTCTGTGCGACGCCGTTATTCTCCCGCCAAGCGCAACGGGCTCGACACGCCGTTTTCCAGTGTGCGCAGCCGCGCTTCGTTGCGCCCGATATAATCCCGGGTCTGCGGCACGACGCCTTTCCGCTTCGCGATTTGGATCTGGAACACGACCATGTCGCTCTCGCGGAAGGCCATTTCCGAAGACGCGAGATAGAATTCCCACATGCGCACAAAGCGCGCGTCGTAGAGTCGCTCGGCTTCTTCACGGTGCGCCAGGAAGCGCTCGCGCCAGGCTTTCAACGTTTCCGCGTAATGGAGCTGCAGGATCTCGACGTCGGTTACCACCAGCCGCGCGCGCTGAATCGCCGACACGGCTTCCGACAAAGCGGGGATATAGCCGCCGGGAAAAATGTATTTGGCAATCCACGGATTGGTGACGCTCGGCGAACTGCTGCGACCGATGGTGTGCAACAGGAACACGCCGTCGTCGCGCAAAAGCTCGGCCGCTTTGCGGAAGAACGTATCGTAGAAGCCGACGCCGACATGTTCGAACATGCCGACCGACACGATGCGATCGAAATTTCCAGCAACGTCGCGATAATCTTCGAGGCGAAAGTCTACGTCTTGCTCCCTTCCGCGTTCGATCGCGCGCTGCTGCGCGCGGGCGTGTTGCTCCTTGGATAAGGTGACGCCGGTAACGTGGGCGCCGGCGTTTTCCGCGAGATAAAGGGCGAGTCCGCCCCAGCCGCATCCGATATCCAGCACGGTATTTCCAGGCTGGACCAGAAGCTTTGCCGCCAAGTGTCGCCGTTTGGCGAGTTGGGCGTCGTCGAGCGATTGATCCGGGTTTTCAAAATAGGCGCAGCTATATTGCTGGTCGGCGTCAAGAAAAAGCCGGTAGAGCCGGCCGTCCAGGTCGTAATGATGCGCAACGTTGCGCCGCGACCGGGAGCGGAGATTGAATTGCTGCAAACGCCGGAACACGTAGCGTGCGGCCCGCGGCAGCAGCGCCCAACGGGGCGGCGCGATGTGCTCCTGCCGCATCAGGATCGCCAGCGCGTCCGCGATCGAACCCTGTTCGACCACGAACGTGCCGTCCATATAAGCTTCGCCTAAGCGTAACTCGGGGTCGAATAGAACCGCGCGTTGCGCGCTCGGGCTGGTGAAGCGCACCGCGACCGCCGGGCCGGTGCCGTCGCCAAATGTGTATTGGTTGCCGGCCGCAGTTGTGACGGTCAGGGAGCCATGACGAATGAAGAGACGAAGGAAAATCGAAAGCAGCTTGTCCAAGGCCGTCTCCACGTAACGAACGCACGCCGCGGCCGCGGGCGCATAATCGAAACTAACCACGCGGTCGAGGTTGTGAAGGGCGAATTCCCGCCTGCCGTCATTAAAACAAAATCCTCGTTAACCAGCAATGCGGAGCCAGCGGCGCAGGGCCGCAGGCGGGGAGGGGTCGCCACTTTTGCCTGGATTTGGGGTAAGGAAAGTGGGCTACGGGGATTCAAGGAGTTAGAGGGTGATCCGTTATTTTGCGCCGATTATCGGCTTATTGGGAACCTTGGCTCCGGTGCTGGCGCACGCCCAGACCAATCTCGATCAAGGCAAATCAGCTTCACAGATCTTCGCTAGCGCCTGCGCCGAGTGCCACAAATCCGCGCATGGGCTTTCTCACGGCAGGAATAGCTCGGCTCTGGTCGACTTTCTGGGCGAGCATTACACGACCAATCGCGACCAGGCGGCGGCCCTTGCGGCCTATGTGCTTGGTGGGAGTGGGGCGGCGCCTATTGGCGCCACGCCACAAGGTCGTGGGCAAAAGCCGAAAACGGAACACGCCGGCGTTGCGACGGAGGAAGCCAAGCCCAGCAAGCCGATGCCGAAGCGTGCGGCAAGGAGCGAAGACGGTAAGCCTGAGAGTACGAAGCTTCGGCGGCCAACGCACGAGGCGGCTAAGCCGAAAAACGATTCCGCTCCGAGCGAGCAGCCGAGTATTGCCGCGCCGGAACCCGGCCAGCCTCCGCGTTCGGCAACCGCCAACCGAAGCGGCCGCAAGGAGATGAAGGTTCAGCCGCCACCGGCTTCGCCCGAACCGGTGGTCGAGCATGCGCCCGCGGTAGAGCCGGCTTCAACCGAGACGCCAGCTCAAGAAACCAGTCCGGCTCCAGCGCCTAGCGAAACCGCGCCGACCAATGCAGCGTCCGGCGAATCCGGAGAGGGCGCGCCGGTTCCCCGCGACAATATTCCCGACTGAAGACGGACCGGTTTGCGGTCAGTTCTTATCGTCGGCGGGCGCGGGCGTTTCCGCAGCTTCGCCGCCCTCACGCGTGCGGATCGATGCGGCAGCTTCCGGTTCGAAATATGCCTCCGCCGCGATCACCGCGGCTTCTTCTGCCGTCGGTTCTTGACGCAGCTGTGTCACGTCCTCGCCCCGTTCAATGCGTGCGGCCTCTTCGTCGTTGCGTGCAACAATGACGGCGATCGAGGACTCGATCTCGGGATGCAATGCGATCGATACGCCGTGCCGGCCGATTGTCTTGATCGGCGTATTGAGGGCAATCTGATTACGGGTGAGCGTAAAGCCTGCCGCTGCGAGAATGCCGACAATATCTCGTGGCGACACCGATCCAAACAACTGCCCGGCTTCCGAGGCCTGGCGTATGACGACGAAGCTTTTGCCGTTGAGTTTATCGGACACTTGATCGGCTTCGCCCTTAAGCGCGAGCGAACGCGCTTCGAGCTCGCTTTTCATGGTTTCAAAGCGGGTACGATTTTCGGCCGTGGCGCGTAATGCCTTTCCGCGCGGCAGCAGGAAATTGCGGGCAAAACCGTCCTTGACCCGCACGACCTGGCCCATTTGACCAAGTCGCGCGATACGTTCGAGCAAGATTACTTCCATCGCGGCGTCTCCTTGCTCAGCGGATCACGTAGGGCAGCAAGCCGAGAAAACGCGCGCGCTTGATCGCCTGGGCGAGCTCGCGTTGCTTCTTCGCCGAAACCGCGGTGATGCGGCTTGGAACGATTTTGCCGCGCTCGGAAACAAAGCGTTGTAGAAGCTTGACATCCTTGTAGTCGATCTTGGGCGCATTGGCTCCCGAGAAGGGACAGCTCTTGCGGCGGCGGAAGAACGGACGCCGCGCTCCGCCTGATTGCGGTGACATCGCCATGATCATTCCTCCGCGGCTTCGGGCTCGCCGGAGCCCTCAGTCGGTCGCCGGTCGCGATCGCGCGGCCGGTCGCCTCGGTCGCCGCGATCGAACCTGTCGCCTCGGTCGCCGCGATCGAACCTGTCGCCGCGGTCACCACGATCGAACCTGTCGCCGCGGTCACCTCTCTCGCCACGACGCTCGTCGCGATCGCGGTCCCGCTCGGCCCGGCGCATCATCGCGGACGGACCTTCTTCATGTTCGTCGACCTTGATGGTCAGATAGCGCAGGACATCTTCGTTGAGCCGCTCGAGCCGTTCGATCTCATTGATCGCTGCTGCCGGGGCGCTGAGATTCATCAGCGTGAAATGAGCCTTGCGGTTCTTGCGCAACCGGTAGGACAGCGACTTCACGCCCCAATACTCGGTCTTGGCGACGGTGCCGCCCATTCCTTCGACCACGCCTTTCAAATGCGCGGTCAATTCCTCGACCTGCTGCGCGCTAGCGTCCTGGCGCGCCAGATACACGTGCTCGTAGAGCGACATAAATGCCCTTTCCTTCCAGCTTCGCTCGCTCACGGCGCCAAGCCCCTCGAACCCTTCGGGAAAGGCTCGAATGCTCTGAAGGCGGGAACACGGGACGCCAGACCATTTGGTCCTACCGCATTGATACGCTATCAGCGCGGCCGTCCGTTCAGCCCCCGGCCGGGGTCGAGCGGAAAGCAGGCCTTATACGCGGGCCGCCGGGAAACGCAAGGCGGCGGGTCAGCGGGTCCGGGACGGACGGTGGGCGGTGCCTTGAAGGAGCTCGGCAAGCCGTACGGCGAGGGTCACGCCTTCTCGCATCTGACTCGCATTGGCGGTATCCGCGCGCGAATTTTGTCGTTGCTTTTGCAGCTTGTGGAGTAGGGCATCCAGGTTTTGCTGCATAAGCCTATGCCGA
>JASHSY010000318.1 GCA_030040825.1 Xanthobacteraceae bacterium | reverse complement strand
CCCAGGATACATCAGTTCGCCGCGGATCAAGATCGACATCGCCCCGCCGATCAGGCCGGCAACCAGCGCAAACACCAGGTACATCGTGCCGATGTCCTTGTGGTTGGTCGAATAGACAAAGCGGCGCCAGCCATGCGGGATCGCGTGCCCGTGGTCGTCGCCGTGTGCCGTGTGTGCCATCGTATCCATTGTCGATCTCCTGCTTAGTGCATCTTATTGTCGATCCTGGGCGTTACGGGTCAGCGCGCAGCCTTGCGACTGAGAAGTTGTGAGGCGCTTGATCGACAGGCGTCTCTGGGCTTCGCGGATCGCGCCGGCTTAAACGGTGCAGCAAGGCGTTGTATCTGGCCCAGGCCTTGCGATCGCTTCTGCGGAATACGGCGCAGGCCTGTCCCGCCAGACGGCATGCGGCTTCAACCTCGCCCGCGCTGGCCAAGGCCGTGAGGCTTGCCAACAAAATATCGTTGAGCAGACCTCGCGAAATTGGCCGCGGCCGTTGCCTGCAGTTTGGCATTTGCATAATGGACCGGGTCACCGGTGTCCTCCACTACGAATGCCGAATCGCGCCTTGGCTTCAGCGCTCATCATCTCGGGCGACCACCGCGGATCGTATGTCAATTGGACTTCGACACATTCGACTCCGGGTACCGCGCCCGCACACTCGCTCGTACCCTGTTTCAAATAGCTCGTCGCCGGGCATCCGGGCGTGGTCGTGCTCATGGTGATGCGAACGGCGCCGCCGTCTGCGACATCAACCGCGTAGATCAGCCCGAGATCGACGATGTTAAAGCCGAGTTCCGGATCAATGACCGCTCGCAGCGCGTCCTTGATGCGACCGGAAAGTTCTCCTTCGCCGCTATTGCCGGCGCCGGCGGATAATCCGTGGGGCAGCGATGCGGCACTGTCAGTCAGAATTGGCACGCCGGCGATGAAGTGCTCCACGATCGCACCCAGGATTGCCGGTTTCAGATGCTGCCACTCGCCGGCATTTTTCGTGACCGTGATCGAGTCCCGCCCCAATGAAACGGCCGAAACGCCCGAAATCGCGAATAGCCGCTCGGCAAGCGGCGATGCTTTCGCTTGCGTCCTGTCGTGTAAATCGACAGTGCCCTCACCAAGCACGTCGCGCCCGGGTAGAAATCTCAGAACCGCCGGATCGGTTGTTGTTTCAGTCTGTATAAACATGATCCATACGCTCGATACGAATTCTCGTGGGCAAGCGGCTAAGCCGGCGCCGTGCCGCAATCATACCGTCGCCTGTTTGCCAGTGCCGATACGAACCAGAATCTTGTAGGTGGTGCCGTCAGGCTCAAAGCCACCGCGCCAAGCGTGGCCCCGCTTCGCCAGCTCGGGAAGCAGAAAGATCGGCTCGCGACACAGCAGTGCCGAAAGCACCTCGCCGGTTTTCATTTCTTCCGTAGCAGTCAGGATGCGCACCATCGGCTCCGGCGGATCGAGTTCACGATTGTCGAGGTGGTGCAGCGGATCCGGCCAGTCCGATCCATCGCTGGCGGCGGTCGCAGATGCGGCCACGCCGGCGGCGACATCGGTTGGTCGGAACACCACTTCCCAGTCGCCACCCACGAGTTCTCTAACCTCGTGGCTGAAGCCCTTTGCGCCAAGGACGCTGAACAACGGCACCGGCTTGAAGGTCGCAAGCAGCCGAAGTCCCTGCCCCGGGACGAGCGACGCCACCGCCTGCATGATCTGCCCGAACGGTTCGCCCCCGGCGCGCAGGATTGGACGGACGTCCAATTCCAAAAGCGGTACAGTCATTCTTGTTTCTCCTTTCACTCAATTCTGATGGGACGGTGCGAACAACAGCCGAGGTTTGCGCACGCCAACCGGAAGACGAGCGGCGGCAGTCACATCGGCAAGGCGGCGAGTGCGCGCGAACTGCGCCACAATCCCACCGGTCGCAATCAGCATGGCTGCGGCCGCGCCTTGAAAAGCAGGTGAATAGCCAATGACGAGAGCGATGGTCCCGGCCCAGACCGCAAGAAAATAAAGCAGGAACCACTTCGTCGCGCGGCGCTCGATGACGAGGTCCTGTACGCGCGGCGTCTGTGTCTTGCCCAACACCGGGCCGTAGCACTCAAGCCATGTCAGGAAGGCAACGATTTTGTAGAGCTGAGCGAGGCCGAGGCCGGATAGCCAGCCGAAAGCGGCCAGAAAAACCACCGCGGCCGCGTACTCTTTCAGTTGCCCGAGGACCAGCAGAACGACAATCAGCACCGCCGAAGCCGCGAGAGAGGCGAGCGCGAGCGCGGCCATGCGGCAGTTGAGCTCGATAGTGCGGCGTTTCCGGGCTTTGTAGAGATAAACCACATCGCCCGCGTACAACGCCACGGCGAGAAGGCCCACCATAGCCGAGCCCGACAGCATCAACGTGAAATTGGCGCCGTGCAGGATCGCCCATGTCCCACCGCCAATTGCAACCGCAAGTGCAGCGACCCCGAGATAAAGCGCCGCCTTCGTGCTTGACCGCTCGAGCTCGGGCGCCAGCATGAACATAGCAAGCAGGCGGTAGCTCACGCCGACGGCGGTGACTGTGAGCCAGCCGCCGAGGCCGGCGATCACGTGGATGACCAACGCCGATCCGGCGAGTGCGACAAACGGACCGTATGTCGTCGTCCGCGCGAGCACGAGCGCGAAGACGATCCCGAATCCCGCCGTCGCGACGACGCTTGTCAGGCCGACCATCACGAAGCGTGCCGGCAACGGTCGCGATTGTGCTGACCACAGCGTCCGCCCGAGATTCCACAAGGCGAACGCAAAACCTAAACCCAACAGCACGCTGGCAAGCGCGAAAAACGGCAATTCCGGGTCCACCTGACTGGCAAGCTGGAGAAAACCCAGGATCAGCGCGGCAAGACCGCTGAGCAGTGCCAACAACGTTGGCAGCGGCAGCCAATCGTTGTGGAGCGGGTGAGCAACTAGAACTGGCACAAACTGGAATAACGCGCCCAACATCAAGACGCTGAGCCAGCCGATTGCGACAACGTGGACCAAAATCAGCGTTGCGGGAGCCCCAACGGCCGCGTGCGGAAATCCATAGCCGCCAGCCATCATGCACTCCGCCGCGACAAGAAAAAAAAGTGCGGAGGCGAAATAAGCCATTGTCCATCGTGAGAGCGAAGCACCGATCATGAAGCCCTCCGTGGGCCAACGCCAGCGGTTAAGCCAACGCGGCCGCCGGGACCACGCTCACACGGTCCGGGCGGGTTTTCCAATCTCGACTCGCCACACGTCGGGGCCACGCTCGAGATAGGTCCACGAAAATTGTTTCGGGTATTCCGCCTCCAACTGATAGTAGAGCGGCTTCGGATCGTGGTCGTTAACCAGAACAAACGCGCTGCCCGGTGTGAGCTGATGAACCAGCTCGAAGATTTTTTGGTGCCGCTGCGCCGGCACCAAGCTGCGGACATCAACGACATTGGCGTCTGCTCCAACCATCGCACTCATTATTGCGCTCCTTGATCGCACCATGATCGTTCCCGCACCGGCGATGGCGACCGTGATCGGCATGCGCGGGCACTAAATTCAAATAAAGCGCTGGCGGAGACCGACTCCGCCAGCGCTTTGCCTGTCAGCATCGGGGAGGATAGCCGACAGACCAACGTCAAACTTCCGCAATGCCGCCGCTCAGTCGCCTCGCCGCTTTCGACGCGGCAGACGGCCGACGGCAGAGAACGAGCGGCCCCTCGCCGCACAGCAGACGCTATAGTGTCAGCCTTCACGATTGGGCTCCTGGACGATTGGCTCCCGGCGCTGCATTCAGCGTGAAAGCAGTCTCCTCCAAAAAGGGATATTGTCAATATATCTTTTAAGGGGAGCAAAAGGAACGCAACCCCAAGCCTCCCCACTCGCGGCCACAGGCTTGCCAAACGTCTCTTTTAAAGGCACCTTTTGGCCTGACTCTCCCGCAACCCGGTCGCGCGACCGCAACCCAGGCACGGCTCATATGCAATTAACGAATTTTTCCGATTACGCGCTGCGCGTTCTGATGTACGCGGCCGCGCAAAAGGATCGGCTGATAACGATCGAAGAAACCGCAGCGCTGTACGGAATTTCACGCGCTCATTTGAAGAAAGTCGTCAACCTGCTCACCAGGACCGGTTATCTTGAGGCGGTGCGCGGGCGATCGGGCGGGCTCACGCTGGCGAAGCGCCCCAACAAGATCCGTCTCGGCGACGTCATCCGCATGACCGAGCCGGATTTTGCCATGGTCGAATGCTTTTTGCCGGGAAATCGCTGCCTCATCACGCCGCGATGCCGGCTGCGCCACGCCCTCAAGGAAGCGCTCGGCGCATTCACCGCAACACTCGACCGCTACACTCTGGCCGATCTGATACTTCATCCGCGCGATTTCGGTATCCGACCAGCAGCTTGACTAAAACAATCTTGACTAATGCTGACGCGTTTCTCACGCATGCAGCTATTTGCCGCTAAATTGCATTTGGCGGCTGTCTAGCGGCTGTTAAAGAGACGAAAAAGCCAACGCACCGATAGGATCGCAGCTCATCTGGCGGCCACCGATCGCCGTTTTTACGTTCATAACCGGGCATTTGTCTCCGGACCGGACAAGCTTGGGAGTGGCGGAGGGAGTGGGATTCGAACCCACGATACGGTTTCCCGTATACACGCTTTCCAAGCGAGCGCCTTCAGCCACTCGGCCATCCCTCCGGCGCGCGAAACCTGCAATATAACGAGCCGTCCCGCGGCACAACCCGCGCCGAACACGATGCTTTTTGCAGCCGCCCGCAACGCGCCCGCTACCGCCATACTATAAT
>JASHSY010000317.1 GCA_030040825.1 Xanthobacteraceae bacterium | reverse complement strand
GAGAAACTTCCGTGCCGCCGCCGGACAGGATTGCGCGTCCTCGCGGCAGCGCGTCAGAACCTCGCTCTCGTTGCGGATATCGGCGGTGAGGCCGTTCCATTTGGCCAGGATTTCGCCATCGAATACCGGCAGCACCTCGCGGCCAAACGGCTCGGCAAAGGATACCGCCGGAATCGCCGGCGCCTCGATCGCTGGCGCGCTGATGCCCATCTGATACTGTGCAAAAGCGGTGGCCGGGCTGCCGAACGCGGCAGCAAGAACACCCAGCAGGCACGCAAAGCTGCGCGTTGCAACGCGACCGAACATTCGACGTCCCTGTTCATGCGGCATCGCGTCCAGGCGGACGCTCGCTGCATTTTTGTTTTCAGGGACGCGATAACCCCGGCCTTGCTGATGCTGCGTTAAAGCAGTGGGAGCGGCGCGGGAACTATCGCAAACAGCGTGCAGGAATCCTCACGCTATTGCCGACAATTTTATCGAATTGGCTGCGCCGCACGCCGCTATACAGGCAATCGATTTTGCGATTTAATTAAAGTTAGAAATGCAACTAATGGCCGATGGGAGGAAATCGATGCGCAAAACGCGCCGGACGATGCTTTTGGGCTGCGCACTGCTTGGCCTTTGGTTCGGGGTCAGCGCCGCTTCGGCGGAAGACAAGACCTTCGAGCTGAAGCTTTCGCATTGGGTACCGCCGTCCCATCCGCTGCAAAAGGCGATGGAGGAATGGGGCGCATCGATCGAGAAGGATTCCGGCGGCACCATCAAATACAAAGTCTATCCGGCACAGCAGCTCGGCAAGGCGTTCGATCATTACGACATGGCGCGCGACGGTATTGCCGACGTGACCTATGTCAGCCCTGGCTATCAGCCGGGCCGATTCCCAATTTTTGACGCCGGCAATTTGCCGTTCATGCTTGCCAACGCCAAGGGCGGTTCGGCGGCGCTTGACGTTTGGTATCGCAAATACGCCGCCAAGGAGATGCCGGACGTCAAATTCTGCTTTGCCTTCGCGCACGATCCCGGCACCTTCCATTCGCGCACCAAGAAAATCATGGTGCCGGGTGACATCAAGGGTATGAAGATCCGCCCGGCGCACGCGACCATGGCGTCGCTGGTCACCGAGCTCGGTGGCACGAACGTGCAGGCGTCGGCGCCGGAAGTGCGCGATGTGATCGAAAAGGGCGTGGCCGACGCGGTTACTTTCCCGTGGGGTTCGATCGTGCTGTTCGGTATCGACAAGGTCACGAAATACCACATGGAGGCGGCGCTTTACGTGACGAGTTTCGTATGGGTGATGAACAAATCGACTTACGCGCAGATGTCGCCGTCGCAGCAGAAAGTGATCGACAACCATTGCACGACGGAATGGGCGGAACGCGTTGCGTCGCCGTGGGCCGACTTCGAGCATGACGGTATCGCCAAGCTCAAGGCCGAGCCGGGACAGGAAGTCTATCCGATCTCCGACGCGCAGCTCTCAGAGTGGAAGGCGGCGGCGGGACCTGTGGTCCAAAAGTGGGCAGCCGCGGTGAAGAAAACCGGCAACGATCCGGACGTGGTCCTCAAAGAGCTGAAAACGGAACTTGTCAAATATAATTCCGCGTATTGAGCCGCTCGCTACTGCAAGGCAAAAAGGCGTTCACGCCCGTCTTCGACGGGCTATTGGCGACGAAGCAATTTACAGTCCTGCCCCCCGGATTGCTTCGCTCGCATGACGCATCGGGTTTGACGATCATGAGCGAGACGCAAGCGGAGCCGAGCCCGGTCGTTGCGCCACTGCGACGCAACCCGATGGATCGGTTTATCGACGGCATCGAACTGATCGCCGCGTTCTTCATCGGCCTCGTCGCGGTCGATATCTTCATTTCGGTGCTGCTGCGCTACTTCTTCAGCGTACAGATCCCTGACAGCTATGATTTCGGCCGGCTGCTGCTCGGCATCGTGATTTTTTGGGGCATCGCGGCGACGTCTTATCGCGGCACCCACATCACCGTCGATCTCCTGTACGCCAATGTCGGCCCACGCATGCAGCGCGTGATCGATGTTTTCGCCACCTTAGTGCTGCTGTTCGTGGTGACGGTGCAGACCTACACCTTGTTCGACAAGGTGACGAGCACTTACGCCGAACATGTTTCCACCTTCGACTTACGCCTGCCGGTCTGGCCGTTTTTCCTGGTGGCCTGGATCGGCGACGTATCGGCGGTGTTGCTGATCGCCGTACGCACCTACCGACTGATCTTTTATCCTGAGCTTCTCGGCGGCCGTTACCAGATCAAACCGGTGGAATGAGGCGCGCGTGAGTTCCAGCGTCGTCGCTATCGCGGGCTTCGTCGTCCTGTTTGCGCTGATGCTGCTGCGGGTGCCGGTCGGCATGGCCATGGGGCTGGTCGGGGTCAGTGGCTTTGCCTATCTCGTCGGCGGCGAGCCGGCGCTCAAAATCGTCGGTCACACTTCGATGCGCACGGTGACTGACTATACCTTCGGCGTCATCCCGATGTTTTTACTCATGGGCGCCTTCGTGTCCAATTCGGGCATGAGCCGCGAACTGTTTCGCGCCGCGAATGCATTCGTTGGACATCTGCGCGGCGGTCTGGGCATTGCCACCATCGCGGCCTGCGCCGGGTTTGCTGCAATCTCTGGCTCGTCGGTGGCAACGGCCGCCACCTTCGCCACAGTCGCCTATCCGGAAATGCGCCGCTACGACTATCCGCAATCGTTCGCGACCGGCGTGATCGCCGCCGGCGGCACGCTTGGCGCCATGCTGCCGCCTTCGACCGTGCTCGCCGTCTATGGCATCATTACCGAGCAGGACATCGGCAAGCTGTTTATCGCCGGTATCATTCCCGGCATCCTTGCCGCGTCGATGGACATGCTCACCGTCGCGATCATCGGCCGCCTGCGGCCGAAATTCCTGCCGGCGACGCCGCGGCATTCCTGGCCGGAACGGTTGAACGGATTGCGCGACATCTGGGCGACCCTTCTGCTTTTCGTCTTTGTCATCGGCGGGCTTTATGGCGGGCTGTTCACGCCGACCGAAGCCGGCGGCATGGGCGCGGTCGGGGCGCTGTTGATCGGTATCCTGCGCGGCAAGCTCAGCCGAACGGATATCCGCCGCTCGTTGCTGCAAGCCGTGCGCACCGCCGCGGCCGTGCTTACGGTGCTGATTGGCGCTCTGCTGTTCGGGTATTTCCTCACCGTCACGCAGACGCCGCAGAAGGTGACGGCGTTCCTGAGCGCACTGGGAATTGGCCGCTACGGCGTGCTGGCGCTGATTATGCTCATGTATATCGTGCTCGGCTGCCTGATGGACGCGCTGGCGATGATCATCCTTACCGTCCCGATTATTTTCCCGGTGATCACTCAACTCGGCTTCGATCCGATCTGGTTCGGTGTCATCATTGTCATGACGGTCGAACTGGGGCTCATTCATCCGCCGGTCGGTATGAACGTCTTCGTGATCAAGAGCGTCGTCCAAGAGGTGAGCTTTTCGACCATTTTCCTTGGCGTGCTGCCGTTCATCGTCACTGACCTTATCCGCCTTGTGATATTGATCGCGTTTCCGATCTTGGCCCTCTATCTGCCATCGCACATGTGACCCTACTGCCAACAGCAACACGATATTCTCATGGACCTGAAGCTTTCCGGACGTAGCGCGCTCGTTACCGGCAGTTCAAAAGGAATCGGACTTGCGGTCGCACAATGGCTGGCGCGCGAAGGTGTGCATGTCGGTTTGGTAGCGCGGTCGGCTGAGCGCCTGGAGCAGGAAGCCGCCGCGCTTCGCAGGGCGACGAAAGTCACCGTGCGCACGCTCGCGGCCGACCTCTCCGACGCCGCCGCGCGGCAACGCGTAGCCGACGCATTTCCCGACGTGGACATCCTTGTCAACAATGCTGGCGCTATTCCCGGCGGCACGATCGAGGAAATCGACGAGGCAGCCTGGCGTACCGGCTGGGAGCTCAAGGTGTTCGGCTATATCGGGCTGACCAGGCTTTATTTGCAGAAAATGAAAGAGCGGCGCCGCGGTGTGATCATCAATATCATCGGCGCCGGCGGCGAGCGGCTGGATTACGGATATATCGCCGGCGCGGCCGGCAATGCCGGGTTGATGGGGTTTACGCGTGCGATCGGCGGCACCAGTCCGGATTTTGGCGTACGGGTGATCGGCATCAACCCGGGTCCGGTGCTGACCGACCGCGCCGAGGTGCTCGGCCGCAAGCGGGCAGCGCGACTCTATGGTGATGAAAACCGCTGGCGGGAGGGCTTCGCGCAAATGCCGTTCGGCCGTCCGGCCAGCCCCGATGAGATCGCGGCGATGGTTGTGTTCTTGGTATCCGATCTTTCCGGCTACACCAGCGGCACAATCATCACCATCGACGGCGGGCTCACCCACCGCAGCCGGCCACTGTAATATTTATACGCAGTATTAGCTGCGGCCGCCGCCGGCCAGTACCGCGCGGGTGGCGCGGTCGGGACCGAAATCGTCCACGTTGTCGATGGCGAGAAGATCGGCAAGTCGGGTGCGTGCGCGGTTGACGCGGCTCTTGATGGTGCCGACGGCGCAGCCGCAGATGGCGGCTGCGTCTTCGTAGGAGAAGCCCGAGGCGCCGACCAGGATCAACGCCTCGCGCTGATCGGACGGCAGCTTGGCAAGTGCAGCGCGGAATTCATTGAATTCAACACGCCCGGTCTGCTCGGGGTGCGATTTGAGCGTTTCGGCATAGCGGCCGTCGGCATCCTCAACTTCGCGCCGGCGCTTGCGATATTCCGAGCGGAATAAGTTGCGCAAAATCGTGAACAGCCACGCCGGCATGTTGGTGCCGGGCTGGAACGAGTCGATATGCGCAAGCGCGCGCAGCAGCGTCTCCTGCACCAGATCGTCGGCGCGGTCGACATTGCCGCTTAGAGAGATCGCGAACGCTCGCAAGCTTGGTACGGTCGCGAGCACCTGATCACGAATGGCGGGATCGAGTTTCATGCCACCCCATCGTCTTGATCGGTAAGCCGACGAACGAGATCGTCGATGTGCTTCGGTACGCCCTGGTTGACGACTTCGTCATACATGCCGCGCAACTGCTGACCGATGCGCGCTTGTACCTCCCGGCCCAACCGGACTTCGCCTTTACGCTGCGTCGCTGCCTTGCCCATAGCTTCCAGCTCGTCCGCCTTGTCCGCGTTTGCGGGAGGCGGTTGGAGGTTAACTGTCTTACCGGTGTTCATTGTTTCATCATCCCCCCGTCGTCGCTTTGACCGGACCATCCACACCTGCCACCAGTCCCCAATCGCCCCACCAACGCGCGGTCCTCGCGGTTGGTTCCCGGCTAGGAACCAGTATCGGGAACTTTGTTTGCCCCGGAACGTTTCAGGCAATAGCTTTTTGGATGCTGGATGGGGAGGGTGTTGCTTTGACGACCTCAAAAGCCGTGGTTCAACACTTGCCGTTTTTGCGCCGTTACGCACGTGCGCTAACGGGTAATCAGGCCTCGGGCGACGCCTATGTCGCCGCCACACTGGAATCTTTGATAGCTAGCCAGAAACTGTTGGAATCTCAGCCAAACCAAAGGGTTGCGCTCTATAAACTGTTTACCAAAATCTGGAATTCCGTGGCGGTGAATGGCCAAGCCGAGGCGGGGGCCGAGCCCCAGCTGCCGCCTGAGTACCATCTGACCCGGATCACGCCGCGACCGCGGCAGGCCTTCCTGCTGGTCGCGCTCGAGGGTTTCTCCGAGGATGATGCCGCTAAAATCCTCGATTGCGATCTTCCGACGCTGCGCGGTCTGGTTGAAGAATCGGGCCGTGAACTGGCTGCTGAAATTGCCACCGACGTCCTGATTATCGAGGATGAGACGTTTATCGCCATGGACATTGAGGCGCTGGTGGAAAGCCTCGGTCACCGCGTGATCGGGGTGGCGCGCACCCATGCGGAGGCGATCGCGCTTGCCCGCAAGACCCAGCCGGGGCTCATCTTGGCGGATATTCAACTTGCCGACGGCAGCTCAGGCCTCGATGCCGTGAACGAACTCCTCGGTTCGTTTGAAGTCCCGGTGATTTTCATCACTGCTTATCCGGAGCGCTTCCTCACCGGTCAACGGCCGGAGCCGGCCTTCCTCATTGCCAAGCCGTTCCAGCTCGCAGTGGTGTCGGCCGTGGCAAGCCAGGCGCTGTTTTTCGGGCGCAAGGCGCATCAGCGCGAGCGGCACGCGACTGCCTAGTCGTTTAACGCGAAAGTAAAGTGGCCGGATCCCTGACCAGGTCCGGCTGTTTGCGCTTTCGCCGAACCCTAAACTGCGCGTTTGGCCGATGCTCGCCCAAAAAATAATTAGGGCGCAACCGATCGGTCCATCGGTTGCGCCCAGGTTGACCAGCCAAGCACGGGGGGAGGGGGGAAGGATGGCCGGTCCCCATGACAAGTCCCGATAGCCTTGTTGGTTCCACTTCGATGGCTCCCCATTCGCAATCACGTAAGTGTGAGAATGCGGTTCGGCCAAAACCGCGGCCAGAGGGAACCGCCATCTGGCCGATCACGTTGCAGATCGCGCGCAGGGAATTTCTTCGCGCATGCCATCAGGGGCTTGGGGATCACGCATGCTAGTCGCGGGGTCAATCCAATGCGGAGTTTGTTTTGGGCTCGAGCCGCGGGCGTAGCGCTGGCGCTGTTCACCGCGAGCTTCATCTCGTTTCCCTCGTTCCCCCACGGTATCTCCACGCCGGAATCGCCGTCGGTGAACCGCGCGCTGAAGGGCGATCGCTTGCGGTCGATTAGTCCGGCGGTCTTCCCGCACGAGCTTGGGTTCCGATCACCGCCGCCGGCACATGCGAAAATCCCTGTCGGATGCGATCGCGCTTTCAGCGCGGTGTCATCGCCGCAGCTTGCGCACTTTTTTGGCCGCTGCATGGCGTGATGGTTGCGAAAAATTTGAAGCAAAAACGCCGCGGATAACGGCGGCGCGCCACGAGGAACTTTTAACGTCGACCGCCAAATGATGGCGAAACTCATTGGTGGAGTTGATTATGCCGGTGGCTAAGTTGGTACGGCAGGCTTGTACTGCGATACTTGGAACGGCTTTCGCGACGTCCATTGGCGGAATAGTTTCGGCGCAATCGTTTTCGAATGACACGTTGGTCGGCGATACCGTCGCATTGCATGAGGCTCTGCCGCAGTCGGCAGCGCCGCAGGGAGCAACCAGCGACGTTGATATCGCCGCGCCACTTCGGCGCCAGGTTGTGAGCTATAGCAGTGATCAGCCACCGGGCACGATCATCATCGACACCGCACATACCTTCCTCTATCTGACGCTCGGCGACGGTAAGGCTCTGCGCTACGGGATTGGCGTCGGACGCAAGGGCTTCACTTGGTCAGGCATCGAGACGATTTCACGCAAGTCGGAATGGCCCGATTGGATACCGCCGGCCGAAATGATCGCGCGGCAGCCCTTTCTGCCGCGCTGGGTTGGTGGCGGGCCGGGTAATCCGCTGGGCGCCCGCGCACTCTATCTCGGCAATACCGATTACCGCATCCACGGAACTAACAATCCGGGTTCAATCGGCAAGCACGTCTCCAGCGGATGCATTCGCATGCGCGACGCCGACGTTATCGACCTCTACGATCGCGTCTCCGTCGGTACCAAGGTCGTGGTCTTGCCAAACGATCAGAGCGCGGTTGCGACGCTAAACGACCGAAAGGTCGTCACGCAACGGGGTGCGGCGCCGAAAGGCTGGGATCGAAAAGACCTGGCGCCAAAAGCCGTAGCGATTTCAGGCAACCGCGGAACCATGACCGCCCAAATTGCGGTGACCCCGATGCAACAGGTCGAATGGAACAGCAATCCTACGGCATTCGGCCTCTATTGACGTTGGTACCTTGACAGGAGACCCGCGCCGATCGCCCGCCGATATTTCGTCGCCGTCGCGCAACCGTAAATGCGACTATCTTCTTATTCCTAGACGATCTAGGCGTATGGTCTTGACCCCGGCAGCGTCGAGGTCGAACTGTAAGAGTATGGACAGGCGAGCGGCGAAAACGACAGATAGACAATCCAGCGAAGCAACCGGACAAGTTCCGAAGCCATTCTTTCCGGAATTTGCAACGGTACGCGTCGCGCTTGAGGCTGGTCGAATCGGCGTTTGGTCTTGGGACATCGCTACCGACGCGGTGACTTGGTCGAGCAATATCGAATCGATTGTCGGTTTGGCGCCGGCGACGTTCGGTGGCACGTTTTCATTTTTTGCGAATGATATTCACGACGAAGATCGCGCCAGAGTTCTCGAAACGATCAACGCGGCGGTGCGCACTGGCGGTCCGTATGAGGTGCGCTTTCGGGTCGCACCGCGTCCGAATCGAGCCGAAACCTGGATCGAAGCGACCGGCACGGTGATTACTGAAGACGGTGCACCGGCTCGCATGGTCGGGCTCTGTCACGACGTTACTGAAAAGGTGAAGCTGCAAGAGGAATTGCGCGGCCGCGCCAAACAACAGGAAGCTCTCGCTCAACTCGGTGAGCGTGCATTGCTGGAGACCGACATCGAGCGGTTGCTCAACGATGTAGTCTCTACCGTCGCAGTTACTCTCCCGGTTGATTTCGTCAAGGTGATCGAGCTTCTGCCGGGGGGTAACGATCTCTTGCTGCGGGCCGGTTTCGGCTGGCAGCGCGACTGCATCGGTTCAATCGTGATGACCAAAGAAGGCGACGACTACGCCAAGCACATCCTAGGGGCGGTCGTCCCGGTGGTTACCGAAGATTTTGCAAACGAGAAGCGCTTTACCGTACCGCAGTATCTACGCAATCACTGCTGTGTCAGCGGGATAAGCACGGTCATCACCGGTCAAGACGGCCGCGCCTACGGCGTGCTTGGTGTCTGCACCAAAACGCGGCGCCGATTCAGCGTGCAGGACATCGCTTTTCTTGCCGCGGTCGCCAATCTGGCCGCTGGCGCCATTCATCGGCGGCAACTGGAGCAGCGCCACGAGTTGCTGATCCGCGAGTTGCGGCATCGCTCCGGCAACCTGTTTTCCCAGCTCTTGGCGCTGCTCTCGCAGACCGCGAGGAATTCGCGAAACATGGCCGAACTGATGGCCAAGTATCAGGCTCGCGTTTTAGCTTTGGCTAATGCCCATCGATTGATTACCGAAGCCGGCTGGAAATCCACTTCACTTGCCGAGCTGCTCCGCGTCGTGCTTGGACCCTATCTCGAACGCACCAGCGCCGAAGGTCCGGATGTCGATCTCGATCCGGATCCGACCTTTAGCCTCAGCGCTGCGCTGCACGAACTCGCCGCCAACGCCATCAAATATGGCTCCCTTTCGCGCCCGCAGGGCCGGCTGGAATTGAAGTGGTCGGTAGCGCGCACCCGGCGCGGCTTGACGCTTACCTTCGACTGGGTTGAGCGCAACGGTCCGCCGGCGCGGCGGCCGCGGCGAACCGGATTTGGCTCCCGGTTGATCGGCTTGGTGATTGAGCGGCAAATGAACGGCGAAGTGCATTCCAGCTACACCCGCGAAGGGTTTTCCACGCGACTTATCGTGCCATTGGCGCATGAACGCTGGCCGACGGAGGACTCGGCTGTGCCAAGCCAAGTGGAGAGCGCATAACGACCCGGCGGGAACGCCGGGGCCTTAGCGCGGGTTGGCGAGGATTGGGCATCAATTTCACTAGCGCGGGAATGAAACGGCCGCGACCTCGTCGCGGGCGTGCACAGTCGTGGTGGAGCATGGTGTCCACTGCCGTTGCGGCGCGCGGCATGCTCTGCATTTGCATCTTATGCGGCGGCGTATCGGTCGCTGTGGCCGCGGAACAAAATTTCTCCGAGCAGGCCAGTGCGATCTTCATCGCCCAGCTCGCGCTCCTGCTGGTGGTCGGCCGCGGGCTTGGCGAGTTGATGCAGCGCTTTGGCCAACCGGCGGTCATGGGCCAGCTCCTCGGCGGGCTCATTCTCGGGCCTTCGCTGCTCGGAGCAATCTGGCCGGATCTTCAGCACCTGTTATTTCCCCCGACCGTCGAACAGAAGAGCATGCTCAATGCCGTTTCCCAGCTCGGCATTCTGATGCTGCTATTGCTGACCGGTATGGAAACCGATTTACGGCTGGTGAAGCGTGTCGGACGGCCGGCGATCACGGTGGCGGGTGCCGGCGTGGCGCTACCCTTCATTTGCGGCTTCGGGCTCGGCGAGATGCTGCCGGCTTCGATCCTGCCGAATCCGCAAGCGCGTTTCGTTACCGCATTGTTTCTCGCCACCGCCCTGTCGATCTCGTCAATTAAGATCGTCGCTGTGGTGGTGCGCGAGATGAATTTCATGCGCCGCGATATCGGTCAAATCATCGTCGCATCCGCCATCCTCGAGGACTCAAGCGGATGGATTATCATTGCGGTTTCGTTCGGTCTGGCTTCCTCCGGTACGCTCGACGTGCGCTCGTTGAGTTTCGCCATTCTCGGCACACTTTTGTTCCTCGCAATCAGCCTTACCGTCGGCCGGCGCGTGGTGTTCGGTTTGATCCGCTGGACCAACGACACGTTCGAAAGCGAATTCGCCGTTATCACCATGATCTTGCTGATCACGCTGGCGATGGCGTTAACCACCTACCTGATCGGTGTGCAGACGGTGCTCGGCGCGTTTGTCGCCGGAGTCTTAATCGGCGAATCGCCTATCCTGACCAGCCATATCAATGAACAATTGCGCGGCCTGATTGCGGCGCTGTTTATGCCGGTGTTCTTTGGATTGTCGGGACTGGGCGCCGACTTGACCATCCTGAAAGATCCGGCGCTTTTGCTGGTGGCGGCCGGGCTGGTGATTATTGCCAGCGTCGGTAAGTTCGCGGGCGCTTTCGTTGGCGGCAAGATTGGCGGATTGAGCCGTGCCGAATCGCTGGCCCTCGCCTGCGCGATGAATGCCCGTGGCTCGACCGAGGTGATCGTCGCCTCGATTGGTCTTTCGGCCGGCGTATTCAGCCGCAATCTTTATACACTGATCGTGGGCATGGCCGTGCTCACCACCACGGCGATGCCGCCGATGCTGCGGTGGGCGCTGCGCCGCCTGCCGATGCGCAAGACCGAGCGGCAGCGGCTCGAGCGCGAGGAGCTTGACGCCCGCGGCTTCGTGCCGAATCTCGAGCGCCTGTTGCTTGCGGTCGACGGCGGCGCTAACGGCACATTAGCCTCGCGGTTAGCCGGCGCGGTCGCCGGGTCCGGCGACAAGCCGACAACAATCATTGAATTGGGTCCGGAGAAGTGGCGGCAACCGGCGCCCGGCGATACCGATCAATCGAGAGACAAGGTACGGACCGCGGCGGCGCATGCAGCACCGATCGCGGAGGAGCCGGTGCGCGGCAATGTCGACCTCACTACGCGCACCCGCACGGCGGCAAATGCCGAGGCGGTCGCCGACGAAGCGCAGAAGGGCTACGATTTACTGATCGTCGGGATCGACAAGACCCGTGGCCCGCACGGCGGATTCAGCGTGGAGATAACCCGCATCGCCGAAGGATTCGAAGGGCCGCTTGCAGTCGCAATCGCCGGTGGACGCAGGCTTAAACGCGGCAATGAGCCGATCGGCAGAATTCTTATTCCGGTCAACGGCACCGATGTTTCGCGCCGGGCGGCCGAGGCAGGATTTGCGCTGGCGCGGACGGGCGGTTCGCGCGTGAGCGCGCTTTACGTTGCCAGCGGGCGGCCCGATGACGGACGCGGGCGTATCCGCCGCGGTTCGGCTACCCGCCGCAACGAAGAAATCGTGCTCAAGGATATTGCCGAACTTGCCGACCGCTACGAGGCGCGGGTGCGCACCGCGTTGCGTGTCGATGTGGCGGCGGAAGATGCCATCCTCAAGGAAGCCGAGCGTGGCGGCTATGACCTGATCATACTCGGCGTAACCCGCCGTCCGGGCGAGACACTGTTCTTCGGCAATATGGCGGCCGCATTGCTTGAGCGTTGCGAAACCGCGATCCTGTTCGTGGCGAGCTAGAACAACGCTTGGTTATGCTACGCTGGCCGACATGCTCGACCTGGACCCCTTCCAGTACAACGAAAAATCCACGCGGGTCCGGAACTTGTTGCGCGACTGGCTCGTCCGCTCCTTTGCGGGTCGCACACAATGATTGTCGATCACCAAGAGCTGGCACGTTTCATTCGCGACGCGCTGACCACGAAGGGCGCGCGTGCGGCGGACGCCGGCGTGGTCGCCGATGGCTTGGTCTGGGCCAATTTGCGCGGCGTTGACGGGCACGGCGTTTCACGTCTGCCGTCTTATCTCGACATGATCGATCGCCGTGAGATCGACCCGAGGGCGCAGCCGCGTTTGTTGCATGACCGTGCCGCCACATTTGTCCTCGACGGCGGCCGAGGTTTTGGCCCGGTAGCGATGATGCAGGCGATCGTCCTTGCCGCCGACCGGGCGCGCGCTGCCGGAACGTGTTTCGGCCTGGTGCGGGAGACCACCCATACCGGGGCGATCGGGCGTTATGCGCAGTGCATGGCGGAGCGCGGTTGCGTCGCATTGATCGTCGGCGCTGGGCCCGCATTCGTCGCTTATCACGGCGCGCGGGTCGCGAGTCTCGGAACAAGCCCGATTGCAATTGCAGTGCCGAGCGGTAACGGACCGATCGTCCTCGACATGGCGACCAGCGCGATCTCTAACGGCAAAATCCTGCAGGCCTTGGCGACCGGCACACAATTGCCGTCAGGCGCGGTCCTAACCGAAGCCGGGACGCCGACCACCGATCCAGCTGAGGCTAAGACCCTGCTGCCGCTCGGCGGTCCAAAGGGATCGGGTCTTGCCTTGATGTTTGAGGTGTTGGCGAGCGTGCTGGCCGCCGCGCCGATCCAGGCGCTCGCGCTCGGCCCGCAAAAGCGGCGGACCTTCGCGCAAAACAGCGCCATTCTTGCCGTCGATATCGCCAATTTCCGCCCGCTGGCGGAATTCGTGCGTGACGTCGACACGCTTGCTGCTTGGCTCAAGGCGTTGCCGCGGCAAGAAGGCTTCGATGAGATTTTGATGCCAGGCGAACGGGCGAGCCGCACCGAAATCGTGCGGCGTCGATCCGGCATCCCGATTGCCGAGAAACTTTGGCAACAGCTTGCGGCGGTGGCCAAAACCGCGGGGATCAAGATGCCGGATTTGCGCCGGCAGCAAGCCTAGCTTTTGTTGCGGTTAGCGCGTGCGACTGGGCACCGTTAACACTCACATCTCCGCGAGCCGCAAGCCCACCAGGCGGTCCAGCGCGGTGTGGTCGGCGAGCAAATCCGCCGACGCGCCGCCATGCACGATGCGGCCGCGTTCAAGCACAAGCACACTCTCGGTCAATGATAGGGCGATATCGGCGTGCTGCTCGACCAGAATAAAGGCATTGGAACCCTCCTTGGTCATGCGCCGGATAGCGGCGGTCAGTTCCTCGACCACGATCGGCGCCAGGCCTTCGAGCGGTTCGTCGAGCAAAAGCAGCGCCGGATTTGTCATCAGCGCGCGAGCGATCGCCAGCATCTGCTGCTCGCCGCCGGACAATTGATTGCCGAGATTGCGTTGGCGTTCGGCTAGTCGCGGGAAAAGATCGTAGACGGAGGCGAGATTCCAGCGGCCGTTCCGTGCGGCCACGGTGAGGTTTTCCTCCACGGTAAGCGAAGGGAAAACCTCGCGCTCCTGGGCCACCCAGCCGATGCCGGCAAGCGCACGGCGATGCGGCGGCTGCCGGGTGACATCATCGCCGCGCCAGCGGATGTGGCCGCGGCCGACCCGCGTATAGCCCATGATGGTGAGCAGCAGCGTCGATTTGCCGACCCCGTTCCGCCCCAATACGGCGAGCCTGCCGCGTTCCGGGAGCGCGAACGACACGCCGTCGAGCACCACAGCGGAACCGTAACCGGCGCGCACGTCGTCGAATGCGAGCAGCGGCTCAGCCATGGCGCGGCCCATGCAAAATTTTGGCCGGCGTGTTGCCGAGATAGACCGCGCGCACCTGTGGGTCGTTGGCGATTTCGTGCGGCGCTCCCTGCATCAGCACGCGTCCGCCGACCATCACAATGATCCGCGAGGCGAAGCGGAACACCAACTCCATATCGTGTTCGATGAACAAGACGGTGATGTCGCTGGAGAGCCCGGCGATAGCGGCGAACAATTCCTGACTTTCTTCGCGCGGGACGCCTGCCGCTGGCTCGTCAAGCAGCAATACCTTCGGCCGGGTAGCGAGCGCGAGCGCGATCTCGAGCAACCGCTGCTGCCCGTAAGCCATTTCGCGGGTCAGGCGATGACATGCCGAGCCGAGCTTCAATGCGACGAGAATGTCGTGAGCTTCGTCGATTTCGTGCGGATAGGCGTTAAGTTGCCGCCACCAGATACGCGCCGCGCGAGTCCGCTCGCATACCGCAAGCGTGATTGATTCCAGCGCGGTGAGATGAGGAAACAGCGAGTTGATTTGATAAGTGCGCACCAGGCCGCGGCGCACGCGTTGTTCGGGCGGTAAAGCGGTTATATCGGAGTCGTCAAGAAAGATGCGCCCGGCGCCGGGCTGTAGCATGCCGGTCATCAGATTGATCAACGTGGTCTTGCCGGCGCCGTTGGGGCCGATCAATGCATAGCGCACTCCCTTCGGTAGTTCGATCTCGATGTCGCGGGCGACCACGAGTGAGCCAAAACTTTTGGCGAGCCCGCGGGTCGCCAGCGCCGGCGCACTCACTTACGGCTCCAGCGCGCGGTGAACTGCGCCAGTCCGCCGAGAATACCGTTGGGAAGGAAAATGACGACGGCGACCAGCAGAATGCCGATCCAGAAATACCAGTATTGCGGCACAATTCCGGAGAATTGATCGCGGGCGATCAGATAGATGGTTGCACCGACCAGCCCGCCGTAAAGCCGGCCGGCGCCGCCGAGCACCAGTATCACCACCACCTCGGCCGAGCGTTCGAAGCCCAGCGAATCGAGCGAGACAGTTTCGGTGGTTTGCGCAAGAAGCGCGCCGGCGACGCCGGCGATGCAGGCGGCGATGGTGTAGATTGTGCGAATATGCGCGCGGCTCGGTGCGCCGATCGCCGGCATACGCACAAAGTTTTCGCGAATACCCCGCAGCGAGAGGCCGAACGGCGAATGGATAAGCCGGCGCGTGAACAGGAAAAGCACGAACAGCACCGCGAGCGCGTAGGCATAGGCAGCGCGCCCGTAAAGATCGAACGGGAACGTGCCAAGGAGCTTCCAGGTGTGGATGCCCTGCAAGCCGTCCATGCCGCCGGTCAGCCAGCCCAAACTATTGGCCAGTTCCGCCAGCAACAGTCCGAAACCGAGCGTAAGCATGATCAGAGCAAGATGCCGGAAGCGGCAGATCACGAAGCTCGTGGCATATCCGACCACCCCGGCCGCGAAGGCGGCAACAACGAGCCCGCTCAATGGCTCGCCCCAGCCATATTTCGACAAAAGTCCCGCGGTGTAGGCGCCGATGCCGAAGAACGCCGCATGCCCCAGCGAAACAATGCCGGCATAACCGAGTATCAGATCGAGCGATAAGGCAAACAGCGCGGCGATGGCGATCTGGCTCGCGAGTGACAGGTAATTCGGGAACAGCAAATACGGCAGCAAGGTCGCCAGCCAGAATACGATTTCGGCGGGCCGCCAGCGCGTTTGCTCCACGAGATAAAGTTGCGGATCGATCGAGGTTTCACTCAGCGCCATCAACGTTTTCCGAGCAAGCCGAGCGGCCGCCACATCAACAGGCTGATCATCACCAGATAGATGAGAAACGCGCCGAGTTGCGGGATGTAATATTTGCCGGCGACGTCGCTGATGCCGAGCACGATGGCTGCGACGAAAGATCCGGAAATCGAGCCGAGCCCGCCGACGGAGACGACGATCAGCACGTAAATCAGGTAGGTGAAGGCAAACGACGGATCGAGGCCGACAATTTCAATGGCGAGCGCGCCGCCGAGCCCGGCAAGTCCGCTGCCGAGCGCGAAAGTGATCGCAAACGTGCGGTCGACATCGATGCCGAGTCCGCGCGCCATGCGTTCGTTGTCGACGGCAGCACGCACGCGGGCGCCGAAGCGGGTATAGTCGAGACCGATCACCAACGCGAGCGTGATGAGCAGCGCCAGACCGACGAGGACGAGCCGATAGACCGCAAAACGGATGCCCATGAAAGTCAGCGAACTTCGCAGATAGTGGGGCAATTGCAGCGGTTGCTGATCGGTACCGAATACATAGGCTGCGACCGCCACCGAAATGAAAACGATGCCTATGGTCAGCAGTACTTGGTCGAGTTCGCTCGCGCGATAAAGGCGGCGAAACAACGTGCGCTCAAATCCGACGCTGACGACGGCGGCCACGACGAACGCGCAGGGCAACGTAGCGAAGAACGACCAGCCGTAACGCGACATGAGCGTGACGGTCAGGTAGCCGCCAAGCATGGCAAAGCTGCAATGCGCCAAGTTGATGAAATTCATCATCCCGAGCGTCACCGACTGACCCACCGAGAGAAGAAATAGCAGCATGCCGTAAGCAAGGCCGTCGAACAGGACGCCGAAGACGGGAGGAAGCATGGACGAAGCCCCCGACGAATTGATGCCTAGCAACCTAGCGGAGCGCGCCACGCCCGGCCAAGCCATTTCCGGCTCGTGCCACGGCCGACCGCCGCCCGCTCGGTTACGCCGTCATCGCCAGCCTGAACGGGCCTTTCATGCCGCCGTCGCCGGCATCATTTCTTCATCGCGGCCTTAATCGGATCCTTTACATTCGGAATGGCGTCGATCTGTACGTTGACCAGACGTCCGCCAACCTTCTCCACTTTGTCGATGTAGACGGTCTGGATGATGTCGCGGGTTTCCGGATCGATCGAAATCGGCCCACGCGGACTTTCCCAGCTCATTCCTTTCGCCGCGCTGATTAACGATTCGCCGTCGGTCTTGCCGCCGGACTTTTTCAGAGCGGCGTCTATGGCATGCATGCCGTCATAGCCGCCGATCGAGAAAAAGTCCGGATTACGCTTGAAATCGGCGTTGTAGGCCTTGACGAAGTCTGCGTTCATTTTTGACTTGTGATTGTAGTCGTAATGCGCCGCGGTGATGATGCCCTCGGCGATGTCGCCCATGCTGGCAAGGGCGTGCTCGTCGGCGATTTCCAATTGACCCATGACCTGGGTCTTTTTCGGGTCGACGCCTACTCCAGCGAGCGCTTTGCCAAACGCTCCCGGCTGCGCACCTCCCGGGATCATCACGAAAATGCCCTGCGGATCGAGATCCTTGGCGCGTTGCACGTAAGCGGTGAAATCCGGATTCTGCACCGCCATCCGCACCGAGCCGACGATGTCGCCGCCGGCGTCCTTGAAGCCCTTCTGAAATGCCCCTTCCGCGTCGATCCCCGGACCATAGTCGGTGACCATAGTGTAGACTTTTTTCAACCCGCGCTTTTCCGCCCAGGTGCCAAGCGTCTCGGTGAGCTGCGGCACGGTCAACGATGTCCGCACCATATAGGGCGACTTGGTGGTGATGATCGCGGTTGCCGCGTTCATGACGACCATAAACTTCTTGGCTTCCGAGGACACGTCGGCAGCAGCGAGCGCATTTGGCGTGAGTACGAAACCGGCGATGATATCGACGTTGTCGCGCGTCACCAGTTCCTGCGCCAGCCGTTTGGCAACGGGCGGATTAATGCCGCCGGTGTCCTTGCGGATAATTTCGACATTCATGCCGCCGAGCTTGTCGCCATGCTGTTTCAGATAAAGCTTGATGCCGTCGTCCATCTGGGTGGCGGCGTCGGCGAACTGGCCGGAATATGGCATGATCAAGCCGATCTTGACCGTGCCCTGGGCGTGCCCGGCTACCGGCAGCAGGCTTAGCGCCAACACGGATAAACCCGCCAGCAAAATACGGCGCATGTGATCCTCCCGTTTGTTTGTTGAGGCGAGAATGCCCTACGCTTCCGAACAAGAAAAGCGCCGCAAGAACGGTAGTCCGCGGCGTTTTGTCTTCGAAATGCTTATCTTAAGCGGCTTGCTCTTAGAAAGACTTGGGCTGTTGCCCCTGCGCATGCTTACTTCTTCACCTGCTCTTTCACCGGATCTTTGACGTTGTCGACCTTGTCGAATTCGACGTTGAGAAGCTCGTTGCCCACTTTGGCAACGCGGCGAATATAAACCGTTTCGATAACGTCGCGCGTTTCCGGATCTATGCTCATTGGTCCGCGCGGACTCTCCCAGCTCATGCCCTTGGCGGCGGCGATCAGGCTGTCGCCGTCGGTTTTGCCGCCGGTTTTCTTCAGGCTCTCGTAAATAAGGTGCATGCCGTCATAACCGCCGACCGAGAAGAAATCGGGATTGCGCTTGAAGTCTTCGTTGTAGGCTTTGACGAACGCATGATTGAGGGCGGATTGATGATTGAAGTCGTAATTTCCGCAAGTAATGATGCCGAGAGCCAAGTCTCCCATGCTCTTGATTGCGCTTTCCGATGAGAGCGCATCCTGGCCCAGGACTTTGACCTTGGACGGATCGACGCCACGCTCTGCCAGCGCCTTGCCGACAGCGGCCGGCTGCGCCCCGCCGGGAATCCAGATGTAGATCGCATCAGGATTGGAATCCTTGGCGCGCTGGATGAAGGCGGAAAAGTCGGGATTGGCGACGGGAAAACGGACCGAGCCGACAACCTCGCCACCCGCAGCCTTAAAGCCGGCGTGGAAGGCGCTTTCAGCGTCGATGCCCGGACCGTAGTCGGACACCATTGTATAGACCCGCTTGATACCGTGCTTGGCGGCCCATGTACCCAGCGTGCCGTTTAACATCGGCGTCGTCACCGATGTACGGGCCATAAAAGGAGATTTGGTGGTGATGATCGAAGTGGCGGCGTTCATGACCACCATGAACTTCTTCGCCTCGGCGGAAACATCGGCCGCGGCGAGCGCATTAGGGGTCAATGCGAAACCCGCGATGATATCGGCG
>JASHSY010000316.1 GCA_030040825.1 Xanthobacteraceae bacterium | reverse complement strand
TGACTATTCAAGGCTTGAATGGGTTCTTGCGCAAAATCTGCATCGCCCATTATCTCCTCCTTTTCCAGTTCGAAGATAACTCCCGCCGATGCCCACTGCGACACATGTCTCAAAGTTGGCGTGATCGACAGCAATTCCTACAACGAGTGCGCTTACCGCTGTTGGTCGGTGTTACTTTGGACGGGCCGTAATTCCATCAATGTTTGTCGCTATTTGCTGAGCGTGCTGCGGCCCAGCCGGCGTCGCTGAGATGCCATTTGTCCCCCTCACGCGTAAGAAACGCGCTTCTAAAGCGCAAATCATCGAAAAGCGCTTGTGGGACCGTGCAAATCTCACGGCCCCTGCCGTTTTTCATCACCAATCTTGGTGGCCGGGTAAACTCAACCACGATATAGTTGCTGTCATCCTCCGCCAATTTTTGCATTACATCGTTTGTCGTTTTCATCGCCGGCCTCAGCCTTTAAACTTTTCGCTTTTCAATATCCCGGTAACCCGCCGCCGCAACATTCGATGCCGCGCTGGATGTTCAATCGGCGCCGTCGCGACGTGGCAAAGCCATCGCACGCGGTGTCTTTCCACGCAATGACTTTGCTGTCGCGGGAACTTCCATTTTTGGACGATCATCGCGTACATCACTCCTTGTGGAGAAGTTTAAAGGCGTGGGTCCATTCGTTCTTGGTGAAACCGAGAATGCACCAAAGCATGCACAATGGCTCGATGGCGCGGGCGGCCTCAACCTTGCCCATGTCGGCCGTCTCCCAGCCGAATTGATCATTGATCTGGCGCACGACCGCCTTGGCCTTATCGTCGTTGCCGCAAATGAACATGGTTGGCTTGCCGCCTTTATATTCCGGGTTGATCATCCGGGCGTTGCCGACGGAGTTGTAAGCCTTGACGAAGTGCGCGCCGGGGAAAGCGGCTTGCAATTGCTCCATCAGCGACTGGTCGAGGCTGGTGAAGAATTTGAGCACGCCGTTGACCGGCGGGGCTTCGGCGATCGGATTGGTGACATCAATCACCGGCTTGCCCGCCAAATTGCCGGCGCCCGCCGCCTTCAGTACGTCGGCTGCGACGCCGCCCTTGACCGCGAGCACGACGATATCGCCGAACTTCGCGGCATCGGCAAAGCTTGCCACTTGCACTGCCTTATGTTGCGCGGCGAAATCCTTGAGTTTGCCGATGTCGCGCGTGCCGAAAGTGACCTGATGGCCATATTTAATGAATCCGGCAGCAAGCGCTTTGGCTACGTCGCCGGAGCCGAGAATGCCGACCCTCATAAGTTTCTCCCTGTAGCGGTGCGCATCATCAAATCTAATTGGTCGCGTTCGGAACGGTAATCAAGGAGCCGCTGCCACAAAGAGCTGCCAGCCATCCATCGGGCGCGCGTCTCTGCGTCCTTTCGATTCGTGCGATCACATTCCTGTCGGCACGCGGACCTTGACCTGCGGCCGCTTGGCGCGCGGCAGCCGGGTGACGGCGGTGAGGAAATAGCCGAAATAATTGCTCACCCACGGTATCAGCTGAAATGACGATTTGCCGCCGAACAGCCGATCGATTGAGATAATCGGCACCTCACCGAGCGTTAGTCCAATCAATTGGGCATTGATCGCCATCTCGAAAGCGATCGCCCATCCCACCGATTTCGTGTCGCGACTCAAACGCGGGAAGTCGACCCGTCGAAACATCTTGATGCCGGTGGTTGAGTCCGAAAGCCCGGTGCCGGAAATGGCGTAAAGCAGCCAATTGGCGACCCGTGAAAGCAAATGGCCGACGAGCGAGCCGCCGAGCCTGCGGCCGCCGTGGCTATAGCGTGTGGCGCTGACGAAATCGGTACCTTCGTCCATCAGCGCCATCATGTCGTCGATCACCAGCGCGGGCCCAACTTCGTCGGCGGCAAAAATCAGAACGCGTTCGCCGGCGGCCGCCATCACGCCGGCTTGGATGGCAAAAGCCACGCCGCGACCCGAACGGTTAAGCAACGGCCGGACTTGTGGGTACGAGACGCGTGCCTCCTCCACGATAGCGATGCTGGTATCTTTCTCGTCGTCGAAGATCACAAGGATTTCGTGTGGAACGACGACGACTGCCCGCAAAATGCGCAACATCACGCGCAAGTTGAGTGTTTCGTTGCGCACCGGGAGCAGGATCGTAAGCGCGACCGGGGATGCAGTCATAATCTGGTCGCCGGCTCATAGCCGCGTAAATGCGAGAATAGCCGGCCAGCCCTTTGCCATCCGTGTTTTTGCATCCAGGCCGGCAGCCGTAACTCGGCGAATACAGCGACAATCAAAAAGGTAAGAAGCCACATCACATGGAAATAGCGCGGAGTTGCCACGTAGATCAGGTCGACAACGTATTCGGCAAGCACGGCGGTGCCGATTAGACGCAGCCAAGGATCGAAACCGCGGCCGTGTAGCGTTACGTAGAGGACAATCACGACGCCGGCCAGATTAAACGGGATCGACGCCGGCAGCCAGCTTGGCTCGCTCAGCCAAGCGCCGATTTGGACCACGGCGGCGTGCAGCTTAAGGCCGCCGAAGTCAAGCCGCAGCAGTTCGCCAAACGCAGACAGATAAGCGGCCGGAGGCATCACGTAGGTTCCAGGCAATCGGGCATTGCTGCTCAACAAGACGAGCGCGTGACCGAAATACCAGTTGTGCAGGGGCATGACGAGGACTGGCAAGAAGCCGGCGCACATCGCGACCAGCAACCGCCATTGCCGTCGCCGACATCGGGGCGTTGGCTGTTCTAGCCGAATCAATCATGGTCTATGATGTAGCGGCGGGCTTCGATCTACCGATGACGACACAACAGTATCATAGCGAATTTGCCAAGGTCGGCCACGATGTACGCATCGGCCAAAACGTCGAAATCCGCAGGCCGCATCTCGTCCGCATTGGCAACCACGTCGCGATCG
>JASHSY010000315.1 GCA_030040825.1 Xanthobacteraceae bacterium | reverse complement strand
GACCTTATCGAGGTAACCGGTGGTACTGAGCCACTTCTGATCGGGGCCGACCAGGAGCGCCAGGTCCTTGGTCATGAAACCAGCTTCGACGGTGCCGACCGTGACTTTTTCCAGCGTGTTCGCGAACTTCGCCAAGTCCGCGTTGCCGTCAAGCTTGGCGCGATGCGCCAGCCCGCGTGTCCAGGCGAAAATGGACGCAATCGAATTGGTTGAGGTCTCGCGGCCCTGCTGATGCTGACGGTAGTGCCGGGTCACCGTGCCATGCGCTGCTTCCGCTTCCACAACAGTGCCGTCCGGCGTGGTCAACACCGACGTCATCAGGCCGAGCGAACCATAACCCTGCGCTACAGTGTCGGATTGCACGTCGCCGTCATAATTCTTGCAGGCCCAGACATAGCCGCCCGACCATTTCAGCGCCGCTGCCACCATGTCATCGATCAGGCGATGCTCGTAGGTAAGACCTTTGGCAGCGAACTTTTCCTTGAATTCCTTGTCGAAGATTTCTTGGAAAATGTCCTTGAAGCGGCCGTCATAGACTTTGACGATGGTGTTCTTGGTCGACAGGTATAGCGGGTACCCGCGGCTGAGCGCGTAATTCATCGACGCGCGGGCGAAATCGCGGATCGACTGGTCGAGATTGTACATCGCCATTGCGACGCCGGGACCGGGAAACTGAAACACTTCGCGCTTGATTTCCTCACCGTTGTCGCCAACGAACGACAGAAACAGCTTGCCACGGCCGGGGACCTTGAAATCGGTAGCGCGGTACTGATCGCCGTAGGCGTGTCGGCCGATGATAATCGGCTTGGTCCAGCCAGGGACGAGCCGCGGCACATTCTTGCAGATGATCGGCTCGCGGAAGATCACGCCGCCGAGGATGTTACGAATGGTTCCGTTCGGCGATCGGTACATTTCGTGCAGGTTGAATTCCTTCACCCGCGCTTCGTCCGGTGTGATGGTCGCGCATTTGACGCCGACACCGAACTTCTTGATGGCTTCCGCCGCTTCGATGGTGATTTGGTCGCGGGTTTCGTCGCGCTTCTGAATGCCGAGATCGTAATATTTCAGATCGATGTCGAGATACGGGTAGATCAGTTTGTCCTTGATCTGTTGCCAGATGATCCGGGTCATCTCGTCGCCGTCGAGCTCGACCACAGGATTGGCTACCTTGATTTTTTGCATCGCGTGCGGACCTTTGATCCCGGCCGGGAAACAAGGATTGGCGGGCGCGGCGCCCCACATGCGGCGGCCGGCGGCGTCGCTATAGCATTGGCAGGACGCGTGAGAAAGCCGCTGCGGTCATTCTCAGACAGCCCGTAGGGCCGAGCCCGGAATCCTTAGTTGCCGTTCTCGTTGATGCTGACGTGCGCTTATCCTGTGGTTTTGTGATTATCCATTCCGGTGTCCGCTGCTGTTGCCCGCGTCACCGGATGGCGTAGGAAGGTCAGATGCCCGGAGCTGGGACCGACAAAACCAAGCGCTGGTCGGCGCAACCGGCGCCAATTGTGGTTCTGGTCGAGCCGCAGCTTGGGGAAAACATCGGCGCCGCCGCACGCGCCATGGCCAATTTCGGGCTTTCCCGGCTTCGTTTGGTTTCACCGCGGCAGGCGTGGCCGAACGACAAGGCGCGGATGATGGCCGCGGGTGCCGATCGCGTGCTTGAGGCCGCTGTGCTCTACGACAGCCTGCCCGCCGCCCTAGCCGATTGCAGTTTCGTCGTTGCCACTACGGCGCGTGCCCACGATCAGGCCAAGCCGGTGGTTGACGCCGCCGAAGCCGCGGCGCTCGTCGCGCCGCGCCTTGCCGCCGGCGAGAACCCCGCTATCGTCTTCGGGCGCGAGCGCAATGGGCTGGAAAACCACGAGGTCGCCCTTGCCGACTGCATCCTGACGTTGCCGGTCAATCCGGCCTTCGCTTCGCTCAATCTGGCCCAGGCGGTCGTGATCGTGGCGTATGAGTGGTTCAAGACGGCAAGCGGTAACAAGCTGCCGTTCGCTATGCCGGAAAAATCGGCGCCGGCTCCGAAGGAACAGCTGCTGGCGTTTTTTGCGGCAGTCGAACGCGAGCTGGAGCGGGTCGAGTTCTTTCGCCCCCCGGACAAGCGCGCCACGATGCAAATCAACCTGCGCAACATATTCACGCGCATGCGGCCGACGCGCCAAGACATCCAGACCCTGCACGGTGTGATCATGGCGATCGCGGAAGGGCGCAAGGGGCCAGCGCGGGGCGGCGTGCTTGACGGCCGCCAGGCTGAGTTGCTGCGATCACTCATTGTCGAGCACTCTGGCGGCCGCGTGCCGAAAGAGCGCGGCCCAGTGCGCGGTCTATCCCGGCTTCTTCGCCGCAATCCGACCGAGGCCGAGCGCGTGCTTTGGCACGCACTGGTCACCGACCGCCGGTTCGCCGGCCGTGGCTTCAAGCGGCAGACACCGGTTGGCCAGCACATCTGCGATTTCGTCTCGTTCCCGCTGCGCGCGGTCATTGACATCACTGCCGCGGGCGAAAACGCAGCTGCCGCACAAGCGCGGGCAAAAAGGCATGCCTGGCTTGCCGAGCGGGATTACAAAATCGTGACGTTGGCGGCAGAGGAGATTGATAAGGATTTGGCTGGAGTGCTTGATCGCTTGGACCGGGCCTTGGCCGAGTAAAGTAGTCCGACATGCAACTGGCAAATTCCGCCGCTCGTTATGGCGCCATCCCGCAGGCGTTT
>JASHSY010000314.1 GCA_030040825.1 Xanthobacteraceae bacterium | reverse complement strand
CAGCAGCAGGACGATCGAACCAAGCGACGGCCAGAAGGTCAGTCGCACCGCCTGCCTGAGCGAAGCGCGCAGCCGCTTGTGATCGCCACTGATGTGATACGCGGCGAATTTGTGCGCGATCGTCTGGGACACCGAATAATAAATGAACGCGACGAGGGCGAGTGTCTTGGCCGCGGCATAATAGATCGCGACCTCGTTGGCCGGACGAAATTGCTGCAACACAATGACGTCGGAATAAGTCAGCAACAGGTAAAACGCCTCGACCACAAAAATCGGCGCAGAGGTGGCGAGCCAGGTCGGCACTGCGTAGATTTTCGGACCGCTCTCAACCACGCCGGCGAGCCGGCGATTAAGGATCACGAGCTGACTTAGGCTGACGCTGCATAATGCAACCACACCAACGACGGTCGCGGTGACCGCGTGGGTGGGCAGACCGATCATGTAAGCCAGACCCATGAGGGCGAGCAGCACCAGCTGGCGCTGCACGTAGTTCGGTGTAAGCCCGAGATTCACCCAATTGAACGAGCGGGCGATGCCGCTCTGCACGCTCCACAACGCGAACATCGGCAGTGCGGCACATGAGCAATACAAGGGAACGATCGTCTTCGGATCGGTATGCGGCGCGAGCACCGTCACGGCGATCGCGCCGATGCCGGCGATCAAAGTCGCATTCAAGAGCGCGAGCCAGCGGCTGGCGAACAGAAAGCCGCGCAGCAGCGCGAATTGCTGATGCTCGGTATACTCCGGAATGAAACGCTGGGCGGCTGATCCGAGGCCGAGATCGACCATGCCACCGATCAGCAGTACCCAAGTCCAGGCATAGATGTAGATGCCGAACTCAAAACCGCCCATCCAGCGAGCCAGCAAGATTTGCGCGACGAAGGCGATGGCGGCGCTGATGATGCGGATGAGGAAGGCAGCGCCGGCCAGCCGGCGCAACAGCGAGGTGTCGGTGTCGCCGGCAAACAATGCACAGACGCGGGCAATGGCGTTGCTGATGTCCGCGCCAAAAAAGGCAGGCGGCCATGGGCGCCAATACGAACGCGGCGCATGCTCGGTGCCGATCGATGCCACAAATACCTCTGCGCCGCCAAAACGCAGACGCGAGGCGGCGCCGGCATAGTTAGCAAGGAAGCGTTAACATTCGGTTCGGCAACGTTAACGAATGCCGCCGATTCCCGTCATAAACAGCGCAAAACCCGGTCGCCGCAAATCCGATCGGTCGGCCTCAATTATCCTTGAGCAGGCGCTCGATGTAATCGAGCTCTTCCTGCGGACGTAGCGCGTCGCCGAAACGCCGACGCAGCTCTTCGATGATGCGGCGCGCGCGCTGCACGTCGATCTCGCCGGGTACTTTGACCGTCACGTCATCGCCAAAGTCGCGCCCACGTAGCGGCCGGCCGAGCGGATCGGTGTCGCGGTCGGCGCGCGGCCGGCCGAGACGTCCGTCGCGCCCCGGACCGCGTCCTTGCCCAAGCTGCTGCTGCATCGACTGTGCCAAGCCCTGCGTTCCTTTGCGCAGCGCGTCGAGCGCGCGGCCTTGCGAATCAACCGCGCTATCGGCGTTGCCCTCGCCCAGCCGGTCTTCGGCCTCGCCCATGGCTTCATCGGCGCGCCCGAGCTGGTCCATTCCGGCTTGGCCCTGCCCGGGCTGGCCTTGCTGGTTCTGGCCGAAGCCGTGATTCTTGAAGTCCTCCAGCAATTTCTTCAACCGTTCGCGCAACGCTTGCTGACTGTCATGCAGGTCATCCATCGATTCGTCGGGTTGGCTTTGTTGCCCCTGCTCGCCGCGCGGCCGGCGGTGATTCTGGCCTTGGCGGTAGGTGCGATCGCGCAAATCCTGCTGCTGTTGAATCAGGTCGCTCAAGTCATCGAGCTGCGACATCATATCGTCGAGGTCGTCGCCGTCCTGATTGGGCGACGCCATCTGCAAGTTCTCCATCATCTGCTCGAGCTGCTGCAGCAACTGGCGCGCGGCATCCTTGGCGCCGTTGCGCGCCAGATTCTCCAGCCGGTCGAGCATGTTTTTGAGGTCGCGCTGGTTTAACGTGCGGGCATTGCGGTCGAGCGGACGGGCGAGCTGCTGATGGTTTTTCTGCTGCTCCAGCATCGACTGAACGTACCGATCCATCGCTGCACGCAGCTGATCCATGAGCTTCTTGATTTCCTGGTCGCTGGCGCCGCGCTCAAGCGCTTGCCGCAACGCGTCCTCGGCGCTGCGCAAGGCGGCCTGCGCGTCGGAAACGTTGCCGTCCTCGATGCCGACTGCCATCTGCCATAACTGGACCGTGACATCGCGTAGATCGTCGTCGGTCTTGGCGCGCACCAGCGCCCAGTACAGCGAGCGCAGGCCCAAATAAACGGCGGCATCGATATTGAACTTTTCCGGCGCCATGGCGAGCGCATCGAGCGCGGTAATCACGGTCGGCCGCGCCGCCGCATCGAGCGCGAGATTGCGCCGCTGCTCGACCAATGCGCGCGCCAGCGGCTTGGTGAAGTTGCGCTCGGGCAGGCGGAACGAGAACGGCTCGCTCTTGCCTTCGTTACCGCCCTCGTCGCGGGCAACGAGCGTCATGGTGACTTCGGTGCCGGCCCATGGGTGATCGGTCAGATCCTTGATGGTCTGGCCGACGCCGTTTTTGGTGCGCGCCTGCGGCAGGACCAATGCGAAATCTGGCGGGCCGAACAGCGGATGCGCCTCGGCGCCTTTCGACTGCGGGGCATCCTTACGCACGAATGTCGCCTGCGCTTCGGTCACCCCATAATCGTCTTCGACCCGATACGACAACAAAAGCGAACCGCGCACGCCCTGTTCAGGATCCTTGGTCATCGTGATGGTCGGCGCCCGGTCGGGAATGACGTTGAACGCCCAGGTCAGGCCGTCGCCCGCGCCGTGTATAGTTGCCGTGCCGGTGCCGGCGATTGTGAATCGGAATTCCTGCGTACCGGCAGGAGCCTGCGGCCGGTCCTTGGATGGCGTCACGCCGCCCTTGCTGGAAATTTTAAAGTTGAGCTTACCGGTAGCGCGTACCACCAAAGCCGAGCCGACCGGTACCGCTACGGGTCCGGCGGACCCTGAATCTTGCCGCGTCTGTTCGCCCGGATGGATGCCGGCAAGAGCAATTGGCGGCCTGCCGGTGTAAGCCGGCGGCGTCACCCAGGCGTCGACCCGGAAATTCGCCGGCAGCACCACCCCCTGCCAGTCGAAAGCGGCAGCGATCCGCTTCCAGTGCTCACCGCCGGCAGCGATAAAAGTGGCGACGACCGCGACCAGGATGAAACCGCGTAACGCGTAGGGATCGCGTAGCGCCACGCGCGGCGACGGCAGGCCGGCCTTGAAAGCGTGCGCGGCGCGTAACGTTTGCGCGATATGCGCCTGCCACAATGCGTGCGAGACTTCATCGGCCGGTGTCACCGCGAGTTTGTCGACAATAGCTGTCGCCGGCCGATGCCGCGCGCCGCTGCCGCGATCGAGCCGGCGCAACGCGTCGGCAACCGTCGGTAAGCGTAACGCGACGAACGGCGTCAGCGCGAGCAGCGTGAGGATTGCGA